>JANYKY010000023.1 GCA_025357975.1 Gemmatimonadaceae bacterium | reverse complement strand
TGGATCGCTCAACCCCCGACGATCACTGGGACGAGCTCGGCATCTGGAGGCTGATAGAACTTAAGAAGATGGTCTATCGTTTGCGTGACAGTGACCCGGAGCTCAAGCCATGGGAAGAACGCCTGACTGAGCTCGCTGGGGAGCCGGACGACATCGACGAGATGCTCGCGGAAATCGAAGCCCGTGCCGCAGAAGCCGCGGAGGGTGACGCCCGCGGACAACTCGAGCTCTTTGGCGCCCTGCTCAGCACACTCGCACGAGAGAAAACAGCGGAGCCCGGCGAGCACTGCATTACCATCGATGAAGACAATTCGATCGATGGCACCTGGGAGGAGATCCTGCAGAAAATGAGCGACGGACGCGGCGGTAATTCATTGAAGGAATTCATGCAGGCCGAGGCTCGCCGGGGCTTCTCGCTTACGGGCCATCTCATTCCTATCGAGGATGCCGAAAGCTTCATCCGCGGAAGTGCCGATGCCGGGCTTCTGCGGATCGTGAGATGAACGGCAACCAGCAATCGGCTATGGCGGCCCTGAAAGCCGTCGAGCCCATCGCGACAAAGCTCGATCGATCCCGCGATGGGGAAGATCGTGCCGCCGATATTCTTGAGCTTTGGCAAGGCACAGAAACATCACTGCGCGCCCTGATGGGTGGATCGTTATTAAGCGGGCAGGGCCTCATTCGCGAGCTTCGCCAGCGCGAAATGATCTCCCTTGGCCAGGCGTACGCGTTGCTCGAGTTTTTGGGAGCGCGCGACCGGGCCAATAGAACCAGCTACCGCGCCACAGACAATGATGTTGTTGTCGCGAGAGAAGGATTTCGGCAGTTCGAGGCCGGACTCGCGACGGCAGTAAACGAGCCCGCAGCGCCGCCGCTTCCGCCACCGCCCGCACCGGCCCCCGTCGAGCCGCGAGCTCAAGCTCCCGCACGCGGTGATTATTCTCGTCCACCGGCCGCCGCAGCAGCAGCAGCGGCCGCAGTTGGCGGATCGGGATTGAGATCGACGCCACCACCGCCACCAGCGTACACCCAGCCGGTGGCGTCGGGATCCACAACGCCCGACCCGACATACACAGAACGGCCAAGCCGGATGCCGCCAAATCTGTGGTTCATTGTCGCGCTCGTCGTACTTGTCGTCGCTGGAATCGGCGGGTACATGGTCTTTTCCAAGCGCTCGACCCCGGAATCTTCGATGCAGGGTGCGATCGCATCGATGCAGGCCGGAAAGCACGAAGCCGCGAAAGGCGAGTTTGCGACTATCGCCCGCGACAATCCCACGCTTGCCACCCCGCATGTCTTCCTGTCACGACTCGCTCGCCAGGAAGGTGACCTTGGAACGGCACGACGTGAGCTGGAGACAGCGATTCGACTCGACCCAGCGAACTTCGCCGCTCTTCGTGAGATGGGATTGATCCTCTTCTCGACTGGCCAGTACGAGCTCGCCCGCAGATTTTTCATTCGCGCGCTCGAAGCGAATCCTGCGGACAACGCATCGCAGGGCTATCTTGGGTGCGCGCTCTCCCGCCTCAATCGTCTGGACGAGGCGCAACGCTTCCTGAGCCGCGCCGGACCAGGAAGCTGGAGTTCGTGTCTCCCTAACAAGACCATGTGATCGAGTTCAACTCCACCACAAAAATTTATCGATCACTCCTCGGCCGCTCGGTAACAGCTGTCGAGGAGTTTTCGTTGAGGGTCGCAGAAGGCGAAGTCCTTGGCATTGCAGGGCCAAACGGCGCCGGCAAAAGCACACTTATCTCGCTGCTGCTTGGATACCTGCGGCCAACCAGCGGCTCGGTGACGATAGATGGTCGCGAGCCCAGAGCATACGTTGAGGCCAACGGGATCGGTTACCTGTCCGAGCTGATGACCATCAACCCCGGCTGGACCGCGCAAAGCGCACTTACGAGGTTTGCAACGCTCGCTGCGATTCCGTCCGGCGAAGTCAAAACGCGCGTCGAATCGGTCATCGATCAGACCGGGCTCGACGAGCATCGCGACAAGAAAGTAAAGGCGCTTTCGAAGGGAAATCTTCAGCGGCTCGGGCTCGCTCAGTCCCTGTTGCGGGACGAGACGGTGATGATTCTCGATGAGCCGACGCACGGACTCGATCCCGTCTGGACTCAAAAATTTCGGGAGATAGTCGAAAAACTCAGACGCC
>JANYKY010000001.1 GCA_025357975.1 Gemmatimonadaceae bacterium | reverse complement strand
AGTTCAATCCGCGTAAATCCGCGGCAAAGGCGTCGTAGGCCGTGAGAAATGTTCGACTTGGGGAAATCGCATGCGCTTTTTGCCGCGGATCCGGCGGATTTGGGTCGGATAACGGCCGGATATTTGTTTTGGTCGCGTTTGAGAAAGTGCGATTGTCAAAATAATTGGTGGCGGCAAAGGTGCGGATATCCGCTGTCATCGTCCATGACCAATCAGCGCAATTCCGTGCAGTTCAATCCGCGTAAATCCGCGGCAAACGGATCGTTGGCCCTGACGAAACGAGACAATGATTGACTTAGCAATCGTTGGGACGGAATTTCCACGCTGTCTCCTCCAACCTCGTGGGTTCGTCAAATGCAATTGGCGCGAGTCTCAGCTCATCGATTTCTTCATCTGCTAGCTCGCCAAGGCGTAGCGACAGTGACCGTTATTGCGACCCTCGCCCTTTGCTTCATCGCCGCAACATTGGCGCTTTCCGCACAGGCACGCACCGCGTCACAGCCCATTCGAATTACGTGGATGGGACATGCGGCATTCGAGATCGTATCACCCGGCGGAACGCGATTGCTGATCGATCCCTGGATTGGCGACAATCCAGCAACTCCGCCCGCGTTCAAGGACTCGACTCGCTACATGGCGGCGTCAACGCGTCCCGTCGCGATCCTCGTCACTCACGCGCATTCCGATCACGACGCGGATGTAGCGCGACTCGCTCGGTTAAGTGATGCGAAGGTCATCGCATCGGGTGATCATCTCGAAGCTATGAAGATTCCCGATGGGCACTACATGAGCATCAATATCGGCGGCATGCAGCGCGTCGGAGACGTCGAAATTTACGCCGTGCCTGCGATGCATTCCGTTACTCCGGGTCACGCACTCGGCTACGTGCTGCGTTTCTCGGATGGACGAACTCTATATGATACGGGAGACACCTGGATTTTCGGTGACATGTCACTCATCGAGCGGTTCTATCATCCATCGATCATTCTCATCGCGAGCGGAGGCGGCCGCGCGGGCGAAGATCCGGCGACGGCCGAGGAGGCGGTTCGCGCGTATTTTCATCCGCAGATTGTGATTCCGATGCACTGGGGCGCGCTTCCAGCGCCCTTTGCCACCGAGAGTGAAGTCAGGCGCGCGTTTGCCGGCGACAAGCGGGCGCGCATTCTCGTTCCCGGCGTGGAGATGCGGTTTTGAATCGACGGTTACTGTAACTCCGGCCGCCCCGAAAGCGTAATTCACTTATGCAGAATTCAAGACAGGCTCCTCTTGCACCGGCAGTGCGGGCGGCCCCGGCGACACCAGTCGCGCCAGCAGCACACGGCCCTCCGCCTCCTGCGACACCAAACTCCATAACAATCACGGGAGCTGATGGGACCGTTCGTACTATTGTCTTGAACGACGGGGCTCCGGTACTTGCTGGAGAATCCGCTCCGGCGGTTGCATCGCAACCCCCGTCAACCGACGACGCCGAGGGTCAAGGCGTCGCAATCGGCATCTCATGCACCTTGCTATTCTTCGGCATCATCGCAGCCTACCGACGGTTCAAGCGGTGGAAAAAGCCAGCGGAGACGCCGCGACTTGCCAGCGACGCCGCCGAGCGACTCGAACGCGTCGAGCGCGGGATGGAAGCCATCGCGATCGAGATCGAGCGCATCTCCGAAGGCCAGCGATTCGTCACCAAGGTGCTGACCGATTCACGCGCTCCCGCGATTCCAGCGAAACCCTGACATCGTTATCGCAAAACTCCTGACTGCTTAGCTGATGCCCGGTAGAGAGCTTCAAGCAACTCTGCCAGGACTCTCCGGTTGTTCTTCAAATCTCGGTTGTATCTCGGTTCTGCCGCGGCGATCGCCGGCTGCGCTGGCTTCATTCCTCCAGTTCATTCCGCGTTGCTCGAAGCCGTTGCCGAGCCCGATGTCGTGTGGTTCACGGGCGCTTCTAACATTCGTCATTTCATTTGCGGCTCGCAAACCGTGACAGTGCTGACAAAAGCGGCTCCCAACCAGGCGGAGCGGGCCGTAACGGACGGAATCCCAGCAGTAAGCGGCGCAACTCTTACGCTTCCGGTTCTATCGCTCGATTGCGGCTTGGCGAAGATGAATCACGACCTCCTCGAGACCTTGGGGAGCGACCGCAATCCGACAATTAATTTCCGCCTCTGGGATTACGTAGTTCTCACTCGCGGTTCCCCCGGGAGCGTGAGAATGAATGGCTTGCTGCGGCTTGCCGGAAAAGAGCAGACGATGGTCATCTACGGAAATGTCTTTCGGCGAACGGACGGTGAGCTTCGCCTTCGCGGTGAGCGTATCATCGATGTTCGCGATTTCGGAATCCAGGCGCCAAAGCGATTCTTTGGGATGTTCCATGTTCGGAATGAGATCACGGTGCATTTCGACGTAGCGGTGAAACCCGTGATGGACCTTGGCGGCGTCCTGGCCACCACTGGTATCGATCCGGAGGCACGACAGTAGCCGACTGCGCGTCATGCGGGCAGATTTTGTCTGCATGAACCAGCTTCCGAATACAGAAAATGCGCCGGTACTCCGCACTGATTTCTCAGACCAGGCAGCGTGGGACGCAATCCGTCGTGAGATCGAGCAGTCAATCGACGGGTTCCATGCAAATGTCGAGTACATCGATGATGCGGAGTTCGCCGATTTAGGCAAGGACGCGCTGTTGAGATTGGTTCCGAGAACCATGCGCCACTCGTTCATCGTTGTTGCCGACAAGGCCTCGATGGTCGGCGAACACCTGCTGCTCGTCATCGACCTGCTCTCCCAGCAAGGAAAGTCCTTTCGCACGGAACCGTCCCAGATTCAGGGGATCGAGAACAATCTCTCGATCTCGAACATGGATTTCAGCGAGTTTGCGGAGAACTGTGACCCGGAAGGTGTGTTCCGGGGGTTTCCTACGTTCTAGTTTTGTGCGGCTATCGCCCGATCCACCACGTGCCCTTGATGACAAACACGTTCTGCGGCTGAAGATTGGTCAGCGCATCAAAGTCGCGGCTGAAATCAAACTGCCCATCCTGAATGAAGCCGGACCTGCTCTGCTGCCACACGAGGAACAGCGCTGAGCCCGGACGATATTCCCATCGGAACACGGCATTTCCGCGCAGTGATCGCTCGTTGAAATCACGATCACCGAATTTGAAGGAAGGCGCAGGTCCGGCCCCATCGGGATCGACCGTGTAAAGCCCCGACGGATCGCGCGCAATCGTGCCGATGTCGCGGCCGTAGATGCCGAACTGAAATGCACGGGGTTTGAGGAACTGCTTGTAGTCGTGAAAATGTCCGGATGCGAGCAGCGGCTGTGCGAAGAGTTGCAAGGAAAGTGTGGGCGTGAACGTCCAGTCAACGCGTGTGACCATTGCGAGCTGTTTCTGCTCGAGCGTTGCGAATACGTATCGCGAGCCGTATGTGGCTGTCGCCAGCGCGTCAGGCGAGGCGGTGACATACTGCGCAAGCGCGTGCGTCCAGCTGAAAGTCGGGCCAAGCGAAATCTTCAGCGCGGTTGACGGGCGCATGCTCAGACTCGGCTGAAAATTCACGCCTCTTCCGCCTGCCACGTTGTAGGAATACGAAGTGAAGAGGCCGCCTTGATACGGTTTCCGCCTATCTGTCGAAACCGTGAGCTGAGTACCGCCCCCCTGAGCCCGTCGCGCAACCGGACCTCCTC
>JANYKY010000517.1 GCA_025357975.1 Gemmatimonadaceae bacterium | reverse complement strand
ATGACGAGCAGGAACGGAATGAGTCTGGCGAATGCGCTCATGAGATGAACTGGTTCAGGTACGAAATACAAAGCGGGGCCGCCAACATGGCTACCCCGCAAAGATGAAACATTCAGAAGGTTAGTGCTTGAAGATGCCCCTGATTTTCCTTGCGGCTGCATCCCTCGTTGCGTCCTTCACTCCCTGCTTCGCGCCGTCCGCCGCGCCGGCCTTCGCTGCTGCGGCAATCGAGTCTGCATTGATCGCCGGAGCCGAGTGACTGTCTCCGCCGGATGCGTTATTCCCAGCCATGTGCACGTTCATGTTCGGCATCTCGACCATCTTGTAGTCAGCTGGAATCGCAAATGCCGACGCGGGGATGTTCGAGGCGTGAAAGTTCACCATTTCCATGGTAGTAACTGACGTTTCTGCCTTGCCCTTGTCGTCGGTCGCGACAACGGTCATGACGGTTTTAAGCGGCACGCCAGTCTTTGGAATTTTTGCGTTGGCCGCCGCCATCTGATTCTTGTAGTCGGGATTGTTGAATACGTCCATCTGCGAAAGCATCGCCATCTGCTGGCTGTTGGAGACGAACGGATTTGCGATGTGGAGCGAGGGAGCAAAGTAGTAGTCGGTCGTGGACACATTCTGGGTTTTGTGCCCTCGGCCAAACACGCTAACCGTCATCGAATAATTCTGGGTCATCCTGACATGGCGGGTTGCGTAACCCTGAATCTTTTCGCCAGGTCCGAGATCCTGAGCGTCGATGTGAACGTCGCTCATCTGCATTTTTACTACACCCCCTACCGCGTTCATCATCTTGCTCATGCCCGCGAACATGTTCGCGAGATCCCACTTCGTGTACTGTTTCTGGTTTGGGTCAACCAGAAACATCTCGGCACCGCCCCCTTTCAGGATGAAATAAGTGCCCTTCCCGCCAAAGGCTTCGGTTCCCCCGGTAGCTGAGGAGGCATCGAGAATCTCCATCTTTCCCTGGTCGCCTGCATACGTCCCCCGCCCGCGCATGGTGACGTCTTCCCTGTTGCCGGTGCGAGTGCTCTGCGACTTCATCACGAAGTCGTAGGTCACTCCGTCAGCAAATGGTGTGGCGGCGGCGAACAGAAGTGGAACTGAGACAGCGGTAAAGAAGCGAACGGCGCGAGGAAACCTGGCGAGCATCGAATTCTCCTTCTCAGCATGGAAACGTGGGAGCGACTATTCAGGACACAACTAACATAGGATGACCACCAACCACTGGCCAGACTCAACCATGCCGCCTCGGCTTCCCGCATGCAGAGGCCGCTGGTGGCTTACATCTTCACCAGCTCGACTCGCCAATTGCTTGAACGTCCCTCGGGCGTATCGTTCGAGAACGCTGGCTTCGTGCCGCCAAAGCCCTTCGCATCCAGCCGATCAGCCTTGATGTGATAGTCCTCGACCAGCGCCATCTTCACCGCCGTCGCCCGCTTTTCACTCAACAGCTGGTTGGCCTGGTCAGAGCCGACGTTGTCCGAGTGTCCCTCAATTCGGAGCTTAAGTTTGCCGTGCTTGTCGAGCATCGCTGCAACTTGCTGAAGCATGGCTGTCGACTCGAGCTTGAGGCGATCGGTGCCGGGACTAAAGACGAATTCCGGTGCAACGTGACCCTTGTCCGAAATCGCGTCGAAGTAGGCCTTCGACATGTCTACGCCGGGCGCAGTACTGCGCCACCGAGGTAGGCGCCTGACATCCACCAGGGGAGCCAACCGGTTGCGGATAGCACTGCGGAAGCGGCGGTACCGTGCGCAATTCCAAAAACAATCAGCGCAATTGCGTAAAACGCCAGCGCCGGAGGTACGAAGCGCACCCAGCGAGGGAGGCGTGGTGACGAAGCCAGTTTCCACAGTTGAGCGGCCGAGATTGCAAGGGCTGCGATGATCAGGGCTGTGGTGGCATTGCCAAACGAGAGTCCGCCGATCTTCAACCCAGCCGCATCCCAGCCGAATCGAAATGACGGCCATACGAAGATCGTGGCTGAAGCGACGGCGCCGACGAGGAGCGGCGGGACGCGCCAGCGAAAATAGAGTAGTGATGAGGCGGCGATAGCGACGATTACACCGATCGTGAGCCAGCTTTTGCCGGGCCACCCACCCATCCATGCCTGAACGACGGCGACGATGAGAAGGAAGTGTAGCGCGACGGCGAGGACGAGATGGAGAGGTCGCCTGAAACGCTCTGTGCGAGGTACTGGTGGGGCGCCTACCTCATCGATTTAGAGCCTCTGTGTGGAGGGCAGACGTCGAGAATACGGCCGTTTGGCAAGTGTGTCAAAGCATTGGCTGACGCAAAGGCGGTCGAGCCGCCGCGGATTCGCTACTTCGATCTGGTATCGATGTACTTCTTGACCGCCTTGATCGCGATGCCACCCCCGGGAACAAAGATTCCAACGGCTTCCGCGCCAATGTCGAACAGGAATGCCTGATCCAGCACTTTGCCAAGGTATTCAGAGAAGACGCGGGTTCCGGGGCGAGCATCGCCTGTGCGCCCGTCAACTTCAATGATTGCCTCTTTCTGCTTCGATGCCCAGGCATACTTGAATGCATAGACCGGGCGGTAATACAAGTCGATGACGGATACTTCGACTTCCTCTTTCAGGATCGTGTCCGCCTGAATGCCGTGGATCATTTTCGACAGCAAGTCGCGCATGATGGCTGAAATGCGTGCCTGCGGAGGAATCAGTATCGCGTCCGCATCGACTTCATCCTTGAGTTGCCCAACAACTTCTGTCGGAGACATCGTGAGGTACTATCTCAATGCCGGAGATTCTTTTCCAGTCAGCCCGTCGAGAAGTTTCTCGTCACGCTCTTCCTGAAAGCAGTACTCGAGAACGGGAACGTGA
>JANYKY010000447.1 GCA_025357975.1 Gemmatimonadaceae bacterium | reverse complement strand
GTTGACGCTCCGCGCGCTCCGCGAACGACGCCCATGCAGACGTGGCGCCCGACTCCTGCGCGCGGGACGGCGTCTCAGGCCCCACTGGTGCCTGAGCGGAGAGCTCAGCAGTACATAGTCGAAGACGATCACGAGCAGGTGAATCCTGGTGATCGCACCGTTCTTGTGGTCGAAAACGATGCGAACTTCGCGAAGATCCTGCTTGGTATGGCTCGTGAGAAAGGATTCAAGGGAATCGTGGCACTCGATGGGGACAGCGGCCTCGCAGCCGCGCACGAATATCGGCCGGATGCCATAACGCTCGACATCGACATGCCGGGACTCGATGGATGGAAGGTGCTCGAGCGGCTCAAACATCATCCGAACACTCGTCATATCCCGGTTCACATCATCAGCGGCGTCGAGCGGCGCCAGCAGGGATTGAAGCTTGGCGCGATGGCGTATCTCGCCAAGCCGGTGAGCAAGGAAGCACTCGACGACGCATTTGGAAGAATCGCGTCGTTCATCGAAGATGTGCCGAAGCATCTTCTGGTCGTCGAGGATGATGAAGACCAGCGGAAAGCGATCGTCGAGCTCATCGCGCACGAGGACGTCGAGATCACGGCTGTTGATTCTGCAGAGAACGCGATGGCCGAGCTCTCGTCGTCGAAGCATTACGACTGCGTAGTGCTCGACCTTGGCCTGCAGGATATGAGTGGCTTTGACTTCCTCGAGAAGGTGAAGTCGGATCCCGCGAAGGCAGAGCTTCCGATAATCGTGTACACCGGCAAGGAGCTCACGTCGGCCGAAGAAACCCGCATCAAGAAGTACGCGGAGACAATTATCGTCAAGGATGTTCGCTCGCCGGAGCGACTCCTCGATGAAACAGCGTTGTTCCTGCATCGCGTCGAAGCGAAGCTTCCGGAGCAAAAGCGCCGGATGCTCGAGCAGCTTCACGATGCGGACGCCGTGATTGCCGGCAAGAAGGTGCTCGTCGTCGATGACGACGTGCGCAATATCTTTTCGCTGACAAGTGTTCTTGAAGATCATGGCATGGTCGTGCGCTTCGCCGAGAACGGGAAGGATGCACTCATGTCGCTGGATGAGGATGGTGATGTCGATGCTGTCCTGATGGACGTCATGATGCCCGAGATGGATGGTTACGAAACAACGCGCGCAATCCGCCAGAAAGAGCAATTCAAGTCGCTGCCGATTATTGCGCTGACGGCAAAGGCGATGAAGGGCGACAGGGAGAAGTGCATCGCCGCGGGAGCTTCTGATTACATCACGAAGCCGGTCGATACCGAACAGCTTCTGTCACTGCTAAGAGTGTGGCTGTACAAGTAGACGAGCCTGTCCCATCCGTTCTCGAAGAGACTGGGCCGTACGACCAGGATCTCGAGCGGATCGAAATCGAGCTGCTGCTGGAGGGTGTTTACCGGCACTATGGTTTCGACTTCCGCTCTTATGCCTACGCCTCGATAAGGCGGCGTCTCTGGAAGCGGATCGAGGCCGAAGGGCTTGCAACAGTGAGCGCGCTGCAGGCGGTGATACTTCATCAGCCGCCGATGATGGAAAGGCTTCTGCTCGATTTGTCCATCAATGTCACCGCGATGTTTCGCGATCCTACTTTCTATCAGGCGTTTCGCGAGCGAGTGGTTCCACTCCTCCGGACTTATCCCTACATCCGCATCTGGCATGCGGGATGTGCCACGGGTGAGGAAGTGTATTCGATGGCCATTCTTCTCCAGGAGGAGGGCCTGTATGATCGCTCGCGGATCTACGCGACTGACATAAATGAAGTAGTGCTCCAGAAGTCGAAGGAGGGCATTTTTCCTCTCGACAGGATGCAGGAATACACCGAGAATTACATCGCCGCTGGCGGCAAGCGTGCATTTTCGGATTACTACACGGCGAAATACGGCGGCGCGTTGTTCAATCCGTCACTCACGAAGAACGTTGTGTTCTCCCTGCACAATCTGGTCACCGACAGATCCTTCGCCGAATTCAATGTGATACTATGTCGAAACGTGCTGATCTATTTCGACAAGTCGCTTCAGGCCCGCGTTCATGGCTTGTTCTACGATAGTCTCGCGACGTTCGGAATTCTCGTTCTCGGAAGCAAGGAATCGCTTCGTTTCTCTCCGTACGAAGATCACTATGAGCAGATTAACGGGCCGGAAAAAATTTTCCGGAAGGTGAGATGACGCAGTTCAGCATCGCCGTGGTCGGTGCGTCGTGGGGTGGCCTTGCGGCCCTCAGTGAGCTGGTAAAGGGGCTTCCGCGAGATTTTCCGGTCCCAATGGCGGTTGTTCAGCACCGCAGTCGGCATGCGGACAATCTCCTGGCGAGTCTGCTGCAGGACCTGACACCGCTGCGTGTGGTCGATGTCGAAGACAAGGAGCCGATCGAGCCCGGAACTGTTTACATCGCACCGGCCAATTACCACATGCTGGTGGATGGCGGGTATTTCAGCCTGACGACAGATCCTCTCGTGCGCTTCAGTCGTCCTTCCATCGACGTAACATTCACATCAGCGGGTGACGCATACCCGGGTGCCACGCTTGGAGTCATACTCACGGGAGCGAACGATGACGGATCACGCGGCTTGAGACATATCGTCAATCGAGGCGGGAAGGCTATCGTCCAGGATCCTGATAGTGCCGAAAGCAGGACGATGCCAGCGGCTGCGCTTCAGGCCGTACCGGAGGCGCAGGTCGTGCCGCTTCGCGATATGGCGGCACATCTTGTCACATTGACGGGCTCGAAGGCGAACTCCGCGCGGAAGAACGCGACGTGACAGCAGACGCGCGTGTGAAACTGCTGCTGGTCGACGACAGGCCCGAGAATCTTCTCGCACTCGAGGCCATACTCGAGCCGCTGGGCCAGACGCTCATCTCCGCGCATTCCGGAGACGAGGCGCTGATGTGCGTTCTTCAGCACGACTTTGCGGCGATCCTTCTGGACGTCCAGATGCCGAACATGAACGGGTTCGACGTTGCGCAGATCATCAAGTCACGCGAAAAATCGCGCTACATCCCGATCATTTTCCTGAGCGCCATCAGCAAGGAAGACGCGTACGTCTTCAAAGGTTATTCGATGGGAGCGGTGGATTACGTCTTCAAGCCGTTCAATCCGGACGTACTCAGATCCAAAGTCGCGGTCTTCGTCGATTTGTACAGCAAGCAGGAGCAGCTTCGTGAGCAGGCTGACCTCCTGGCTGAGAGCGAACGGCGGCAGCTCGAGCTCCAACATCGTACAGAGCTTCTCGAGGCGGAAGCGAAGTCGGCTGCGAAGCTGAGCGAGCTGAATCGTCAGCTGCAGCTGCGGCAACAGGAGCTCGAGCAGGCAATGGGAGTGCGGAACCGATTCTATGCTTCGATGAGCCATGAGCTGCGGACGCCGATCAACGCGGTGATCGGCTACAGCACTCTGATGATCGACAACATCTATGGTCCCCTGAATGAAAAGCAAATGGAGGGACTGCAGCGAACATTGCGTGCGGCGAGGCATCTCCTCGAGCTCGTCAACGATGTGCTCGATTTGTCGAAAATCGAAGCCGGTAAAATCGAGCTCGCGCTTCAGCCCGTAAACATCCCAGGGTTGATCGATGACTTGTTCGTGACGGTTCGGCCGCTTGCGGACGAGCACGGGACAAACCTGACCTTTACGCATCCCACTGAGCCGATCAAGATCGTCACGGATCCGCGGCGAGTACGTCAGATTTTGCTCAACCTTCTTTCCAATGCGATCAAGTTCGGCCGGCAGAAGCCGATAACAGTCACGTGCGAGCGGGAAGACGGCGATGGTATCTCGATCTCGGTGATCGACCAGGGAGAGGGAATCTCTCAGGAAGACACTTCCCGGATTTTCGAGGAGTTCGTGCAGGTGTCGCCCACACAGCAAATGGGCACCGGGCTCGGCCTTCCGATTTCGAGGAGACTCGCGACGCTGCTCGACGGCTCCCTGATTGTCGAATCAAAGGTAGGCGAAGGAAGCACGTTCAGACTGAAACTCCCTCTCGAGGCTGAGTTGCACGAGTTTGACATTGACGCAATTGGAGGCGTCCGGCGCGCTCCTATGCCGCCAGCGGAGCCGGACGAAAAAAAGGATGCCAATCTCCCTGAAAACCTGGACGAAACCCAGGTTCAGGAAGGGGTCCGAGTGGCATAGGCCATGCCTCGTATGGGTGTCGGGTCGCGCGGAGCGGCCGTCATTATGGAGGAAGCAATGAAAAATTTAAGAATGTTGGTTCTCGTCCCCGCGGCCATTCTGGCAGTGGCGTGCAAAGGGACTGATAATAAAAAGGTTGATGACGCGCTCAATTCCGACCTGTCCCTTGCAGCACAGGCGCAGCCGACGCCGCCCCTGGATAGTATCTCAGCCGCCGAGCGTATCAGTGCGGCAAACGGGCTGGCTCCGGTGGGGTACGCGCCGTCTGGTGCAGCAGTAGTCAGTCAGCCGACCAAGACGCGTGTCGTCTATCGCGATCGTCCCGTCTATCGGTCGCGTAGCTCGTCCGGCAGCTCTTCGAGAGTTTCGTCCGGCACATATTATCCGCCCGCTCGCCGGGAAGTGATCGTCAAGCACACCAAGCGCGACGCAGTGATCGGTGGCGCCACCGGAGCCGTGATCGGCGTCGTTACGGGGCATGGCGTAAAAGGAGCGGTTGTGGGTGGTGTTGCTGGCGCGATCCTTGGTGGCGTTCTGGGCAACAACGTCGATAAGTCGCGTCATTAGGGCCTGACTTACCCACGTTTAGAGGGCCTCTGCGATAACTCGCCGGGGCCTTTTTTGCGCCATTTAGGCATATGTTTACCAAGGGCTGCAAACGTCGAGGATCGTGCGCCCGGATCAGGCGTGTCCCGGGGTCTCAACAACCCGTCCACCCAGTGGGACACAACGGCGTAAATGCCGATGCCTGCTGCTTTTCGGGACGGTATTCTCGACATTAGATTATGGGCATGTCGAGCGATCCGATCACAAGCGTCTACAACGATGGATATATCGCTGAGGCCTATGAATCTTACGGGCGCGATCCGTTGTCCGTGGACGAGTCCTGGCGCCAGTTTTTCCGATTCGCTGAATCGCTTTCCGGTTCCCCCCAGCCAGCCGCGACGTCGGTCGGTTCTCAAGGCGCAAAGCTCGACGCAATACAACTCAGGAGGGTTGCCGGCGCCGCGGAGCTGATCCAGTCGATCCGTGCATTCGGTCACCTCGCGGCACAGATCGATCCGCTTGGTAACACCCCACCAGGAACAGCTGAGCTCAATCTCGAATTTCACGGGCTCACTGAAGCCGATCTTGCGGCAATTCCGGGGGAGGCGTTTGGTCTAACGGACGCCAATGCCCTGGATGCGGTTACGCGACTCCGAAAGCTTTACTCGGGCAACGTCGGCTTCGAGTTCGATCATCTGGGAGAAGCTGCCGAGCGCGAGTGGCTCAGAGAGCAGATCGAAAGCGGACGTATGCACGAGCCTCTTTCGGTCGATGATAAGAAAGCGGTTCTTCGGCGGCTGACTGAAGTGGATGGGCTCGAGCGCTTTCTTGGGAGGGTATACCAGGGCTATAAGCGCTTTTCGATCGAAGGAACCGACATGATGGTTCCGATGCTCGACGCGACGATCGAGTCAGCGGGTAAACTGGGAGCGACTGAAATCGGGATCGCGATGGCTCATCGCGGCCGCATCAACGTTCTTGCCCACATACTCGGCAAGCCATACAAGACGATTTTCGGAGAGTTCGAAGGCAAGCACGCATCGGCCGGCAATGCGGAGAGCGAGACCGGGGACGTGAAGTACCACCTCGGTTTTACGGGAACGCGGAAGGTCGGGGACCGCGATGTTACGATCTCGCTGATTCCGAATCCAAGCCATCTCGAAGTAGCGAATCCAGTCTTGCAGGGTGTGGCGCGCGCGCGACAATCCCTGCTTGCGAAGGGTGGTGAGCGCGATGAGAACTCAGTTGTGCCAGTGTGCATTCATGGAGATGCCGCGTTCCCGGGTGAAGGCGTCGTGGCCGAAACGTTCAACATGTCACGGCTGCGCGGATATCGTGTTGGCGGCACGTTGCACATCATCGTGAACAATCAGGTTGGATTCACGACTGATCCGATCGATGCGCGCTCGACGCATTATGCGAGCGACTTGGCAAAGGGGTTCGAGGTGCCAATCGTGCACGTCGATGCGGAGGATGCCAACACCTGCGTCAGGGTGATGCAGCTCGGCGTTGAGTATCGCGCGAAGTATGGAAAGGATTTTCTCGTTGACCTTGTTGGGTACAGGCGCCACGGCCACAATGAGCAGGACGAACCGGCGTTCACTCAGCCGGCGATGTACACGCAGATCAAGAATCATCCTTCGCCGCGCGAGATGTGGGGACGGCGCCTTGTCGACGAGGGAATTGTCACGGCCGACGATGTAAAAGCGGTTGACGACGAGGTTGCGGCTTTCTTCGAAAAGATCAAGAGTGGTACTTCGGCGAGTGATGGCGAGAGGCATTCGCCTGGTCAGGTCGTGGCGCCTACCGATGGATCCAGTGCAGAGGGCAAGACGAACCCGTTGCCGACGCCGGACCAGCTGGTTGCGTTGAACGAGCAGCTTCTCTCGTGGCCGCAGACGTTCAAGCCGAACAGCAAGCTCGCGAAGACTTTGCAACGGCGTCGGGATGCCATGGGCAAAGCTGGTGGAATTGACTGGGGTCACGCGGAAGCGCTGGCGTTCGCGTCACTGCTCGTCGAAGGTCAGTCTGTAAGGATGAGTGGTCAGGACATCGAGCGCGGCACATTCTCTCATCGTCAATCGGTGCTGCACGATTCGGAGACTGGAGAGACATACACGCCGCTGCAGCATCTGCCGGAGGCGCGCGGCAAGTTCGAGATCTACAACAGTCCGCTGTCCGAAACTGCAGTGCTCGGTTTCGAATATGGTTACAGCACTGCGACACGACAGGCGCTTGTGTTGTGGGAAGCGCAGTTCGGCGATTTTGTGAACGGCGCACAGGTCGTCATTGACCAGTTCATTTCCTCCGCCGAACAAAAATGGAACCTGCTCACGCCGCTCACGCTTTTCCTGCCACACGGATGGGAAGGCCAGGGCCCGGAGCACACGTCCGCGCGGCTCGAACGCTTCCTCCAACTTTGCGCGCAGGACAACATGCAGGTGTGCTATCCCACAACGCCCGCGCAAATGTTCCACCTCATCCGCCGCCAGATGATGCGCAACTACCGCAAGCCGCTCATCGTCAT
>JANYKY010000433.1 GCA_025357975.1 Gemmatimonadaceae bacterium | reverse complement strand
AACTGCAGAGGACGCAGAGGACGCAGGGACCGCAGAGAACTACGAACAACCTTGGACACAGAGCCCTCAGAAACGCACAGAACGATATCGTAGTCAATCGCAAAAGAGATCTGGCTTGGAAGCGGGCTCTATTTTCTGGTTAAAAGACATTCCCCCGTTCCGTAGTTAGTCTGTGAAGCCCGCAGCAGGTCCGCAGCCCGCAATCAATCCGCAGTCCGAAGTGGCAGTTAGTCCGCATTACGCAACTGGAGACAAACGCCGCTTTCTCCTGGCGCGGTCCTACCAGCGGGTGTTGACTCAAACCCCTGCTCCGGCTTAGTTTTAGAGGCTAACCCCGCCCCTTTTTGCGGGACCTTTTTGCACCCCAGAAGCTTTAATGCCGACAATCAATCAGCTCGTCCGGCAAAGTCGCCGCGACGTACAGAAGAAAGAGAAAGCACCTGCTCTCAAGTCGAACCCGCAGAAGCGCGGCGTTTGCACCCGTGTCTACACCACGACGCCCAAAAAGCCCAACTCGGCCCTCCGTAAGGTTGCCCGCGTTCGCCTTACCAACGGCTTCGAGGTCACCGCTTACATCCCGGGTGAAGGACACAACCTGCAGGAGCACTCGATCGTGCTGATTCGCGGCGGCCGCGTCAAGGATCTTCCGGGCGTTCGCTACCACATCGTTCGCGGCTCGCTCGACGCCTCCGGCGTCAACGGCCGCAACAAGAGCCGCTCGAAGTACGGCACCAAGAAGCCGAAAGCTGGCGCACCTGCCGGAGGAAAGAAGTAAATGAGCCGTCGCAAAAAATCCGTCAAGCGCCCGATTCTGCCCGATGCGCGCTACGACAGCCAGACCGTTTCGAAGTTTATCAACGCCATCATGTATCAGGGCAAGAAGTCGACGGCCGAGCGCATCTTCTATGATGCGATGGATCTGGTCGAGACTCGCACTGCCCAGAGTGGCGTGACGATCTTCAAGCAGGCGCTGACCAACCTCAAGCCGGCCGTCGAAGTAAAGAGCCGCCGAGTTGGTGGTGCGACGTACCAGGTTCCAGTAGAAGTTCGTCCCGATCGCCGCACGGCGCTCGCGATGCGCTGGCTGATTCTGTACTCGCGCGGACGCTCGGAGAAGTCCATGGCCGAGAAGCTCGCTGCCGAAGTTATCTCCGCCTCGAAGGGCGAAGGCAACGCAATCAAAAAGAAGGAAGACACCCACCGTATGGCCGAAGCCAACAAGGCATTCGCGCACTATCGCTGGTAGGCTCCCGCTTCAAACATTAAAGGCCGCTGATTCAGCGGCCTTTCTTGTATCCCGCCACTCGTTACGTAACTCTACGTATTGGGAGTTTTCCAGTTGAGCCGTACTTTTGTCTTTCCCGATAGCCATCCCTACCGGAGATACAAATGGCGACACTGGCCGAGCCAATAGATGTCGATGTTCCAGCGGATCAGGATGTGCCCGTAACCGAAGCCCCGACGCGCGAGCGCCTCAGCTGGGCGATGTACGACTTCTCGAACACGATATTCTCGATGAATATCACCACGCTGTTCCTCGCGGCGTGGATTGTTCACGACATGGGCGTGTCGAACATTCGCTTCTCTATCGCGAAGTCGCTCGTTTCCGCGATGGTTATCGTCTCGATACCGATTTTCGGCGCTATCTCCGATACGACGCGCCGGCACAAGCCGTGGGTGGTGTGGTTCACAATTGCGTCGTGCATCGCGACTGCCGCTATCGGGGTGGTCGGACAAACAATGGCGCCTGCAATCGGTGATTCGGTGAGAAGCCCCAACGCTCTCACCGAATTCCACCTCGTGGGCACTCCGCTCTTACTGATACTAGGCGCCTATGTCATCGCCGACTACGCATATCAGGGCGCGCAGCCTTTCTACAACGCGATGCTGCCGGACTTGGCACCTCAAGCAACACGAGGAGCTCTCTCAGGATTCGGAACGGCACTTGGATACGTCGGCTCGATCGCTGGCGTACTCATCGCGTTTCCGTTTTTCAATGGAACTCTTCCAATCGTCGGCGCGCTGCCATCGGGCTTCATGCACGCTTTGACGTCGATCGTTCCGTTCACCAAGCTCGGCGGGCGCGTTTCGACATTCGTTCCGACCGGTTTGATGTTCTTCGTGTTCTCACTACCGCTAATGTTGTTCTGCCGCGATCACCGTCCGGTACGCGGCAAAAAGATCGACTGGAGCAAAGGGTTCAAGGAAGTATTTCAAACCATCCGCGACACCAAAAAACATCCCGGCCTCGGTCGGTTTATTCTCACGACGTTCCTCTATCAGGACGCCATGGGAACAATCATCGGCTACATGGCGCTGTACGCCATTTACGCGATGGGATTCAAGGGCGGACAGGATGTTCTCATCTTCGTCGTCCTCACCATTCCCGCAGTGCTCGGCAGCTATCCACTCGGGAAGCTCGTCGATCGCATCGGGCCGCGAAACACACTGCTCGGCGTGCTGATCTCGTGGGTTTTCCTGCTCATCGCGATGGTTCTCGTGCCGACCAGAATGGGTTTCTGGATTGTCGGCGTGCTGATCGGATTTATTTTCGGTGGAACCGCCACCGCTGAACGCCCGCTGTTGTTGACGCTGGTGCCCGATGAAGAAGCAGGACGCTTTTTCAGTCTGCTCGTTTTGTCGAGCAGAGCTGCAGCGATACTTGGACCTGTAGTGTGGGCCTTCGCAGTCGATGGACTAACGCCGCGGTACGGCGCACCATTCGCTTATCGTGGCGCCGTGGTTACGGTCGCGATCGCGATGCTTGGATCGGTGGTGATGTTGTGGGGAGTTCCGAACAAGAAAAGGTACGGAGTGCCAGCCTGATCGCACCCTGGCATCAAAATCAACCGACTTGGACACCGATCAGAAAACGAAAAGGACCACGAATCAGAAATTCAAACAAAAAAACTGAAATAAGGTCGGACTCGATGACCTTGCTCTGCGCTGCGGCTTGGGCGAACGAAAATGTCTCTGATCGTTTTGAGTCTTTTTTTTTCTGATCCGCGTAAGGCCTTTGACTTTGAACTTTGATTTTGACTCTGATTTTGCGTTCAGGCATGCCAGCCTGCGAGAGGTCGCTGATTTCAGCGGCCTCGCCTCACTTCGCCACTACGGTCTGCTGCGACGGATGCTCGTCAGACCGGCGCGCAGTCGTGTGCGCGGCAACGACACTCGCCCGTAGCTTTTCGAGAAGCTTCACGAATCTTGGATTCGCGCGGATCGAATCGAGATCTGAATCATGGCTCGCCCATTCCGATCGGTTCCAACCGCGATCCGCCGCCCTTTCCAGCAGATCGAGCGCCTTGTCTCCGCGACCGGCAACCGCATGAAAACAAGCGAGGTTGTATAGAGTCGGTGTGTCGTCGGGCGCGATTTCCTGTGCCTGGTCTGCCCACTGATTTGCCTCGTTGTCGCGTCCGAGCCGGTCGAGGATGCCAGCGCCGAGATAAAGCGCACGAACATCGTTCGGCTCGCAGACAAGCGCTCGCTCGATTGCTTCGATAGCGCGGCGTCCCGTGCGCTCCGCATCTTCGGGACGTTGCAGGCCATTATAGATTCCCGACGCAAGGGTCACCGCCTGATAGTCGTCGTGATCGAGATCAGCCGCGATCTCAAAATATTTTGCGGCCGTTTCAGGTTTGCCCAGCAAGTTGAGAAGCCGCGCGTATGTGTACGGCGCTTCGAACAGGCTCGGATCGAGGTCCATAGCTATGAGCAGCTCAGCTGCTGCTTCATCCCAACGCTCGAGACTCATCAACGCAAGGCCGCGAGCTGAATGCGCCTCGGCGAGGTTGGGATCGAGCTCTACAGCTTTGCGGCTGGCGGCATCAGCCTGCTCGACCGCCTCGGCGTCAGTTGTGAAATAGAGATCGCGCGTCGCTGAACATTCGGCGAGGCTCGTGAAGGCCAGAGCATAGTTGGGGTCAAGCGCAATCGCGCGACGGAAGCAGTCCTCACCGGCCTCGAGCGCATCTGGCCGAAAAGTATGGCGAAGCTGTTTTCCTCGCAGATAGTACTCGTAGGCCCGCACGCTTCCGGTGCGCGCCGACTTCACGACCACTTGCTCGCGATCCGTAAGCACAAGCTGCAGTGCCGTCACAATGTTCGATGCGATCTCATCCTGAATCGCAAAGATGTCGCTCATCTCCCGGTCGAACCTCTCGGACCAGAGATGGTATCCTGTCTCAACATCGATCAGTTCTGCGGAAACTCTGAGACGATTACCCGAGCGTCTAACGCTTCCTGCGAGCAGGTTGCGCACTCCGAGCTCATTGCCGATTGCGCGCATGTCGAGATCTTTGCCCTTGTACACAAAAGCCGATCTGCGCGATACAACTTCAAGAGCCTGAATTCGGCTGAGTGCGTTGATGATCTCTTCCGTCACGCCATCGGAAAAGAATTCATTCTCCGCGTCCGCGCTCATGTTCGAGAACGGCAGCACCGCGATGGATGGCTTCGTGTCATCGAATTGCGGTCCTCGCTGCCTCGGCTCGAGCGCGCTGGCGAATTCACCAACAGTAGCGAACCTATCGGTCGCCTCCAGGGAAAGGGCGCGACTCACGGCCAATGCTACCACCTCGGTGATCGACGGAACCGTGTTGCGCAGCGACGGTGGCTTGTGTGTGAAGCGCTTGGCGATCAAGGCTTGCGCCGAGTCGCCCACAAATGGCGGCTCACCGGTCAACAGCTCATAAAGGACGCACGCGAGACTGTACTGGTCGCTGCGCCCGTCGAGGTCTGTCTGCCCAGCGGCCTGCTCCGGACTCATATACGCAGGTGTGCCGATCGAAGCGCCGGTTTGCGTGAGCGTGGAACCGCGGGCAGAGCTGAGGGCTTTCGCGATTCCAAAATCCGTGACGAGAGCTTCGCCCTCGTGGAGCATCACGTTCTCGGGCTTGATGTCGCGGTGAACGATGTTCAGACGATGGGCATAGTCGAGTGCGCCGGCCACCTGGGTTGCGAGCCGCAGTCCCTCATCTACGGGAAGACGGCCGCTCTTGCGGAGATGGTCACGGAGCGTCGGCCCCTCGACGAAAGGCATTACATAATAGAGAAGGCCTTCGTACTCGCCCGAGTCGTACAGCGCGACGATGTGCGGATGGTTGAGACGGGCTGCGGTGCGGATCTCGAAAAGGAATCTGTCCTTGCCGAGAGATGCGGCGACGTTGGGGTTGAGGGTCTTTACGGCAACGGTGCGATCGTGCCGCGTGTCGTAAGCGCGGTACACGACAGCCATTCCGCCGCGGCCGATCTCACCTTCCATTCGATAATTACCCGCAATAATCGCGGGAACGGCGCCGTTGATATCAGGCATGCGCCAAATCTATATCAGCAGCCCTGTTCGTTCCGCATATTTGCGGGTCACAACGAGGAATCAATGCTGGTCCCCAATATCGCCCAGTTCGATGTAACTCCATTTTCGTCCGATGATATGGCGGCTGCCCGCGCCCGTCTGGCGGGGATTGCGGTGCGTACTCCGTTGATTCGGTTTCCTTCGACCACCGGGCCGGAGATCTATCTCAAGCTGGAGAACCTTCAGCCGATCGGGTCGTTCAAGTTGCGCGGGGCGGCCAACGCAATGGCGGTCGCTGGCGGCGAGGCTCTTTCGCACGGCGTGTATACGGCGAGCGCCGGCAATATGGCTCAGGGCGTTGCCTGGTGCGCGCGCGAGCTCGGAATTCCGTGCAGCGTGGTTGTTCCCGATGCGGCGCCGAAAGCAAAAACTGACGCCATTGAGCGACTTGGCGGACGCGTGATGAAGGTTTCGTTCGATGAATGGTGGAAAACACTCGTCGATCGCGGTCATCCTTCGATGGAAGGTTTCTTCGTACATCCTTTTGCCGATCCGGCGGTCATGGCCGGCAACGCGACAATCGCGGCCGAGATATTTGAAGACGTGAGCGACGTGGATGCGATCATCGTCCCGTACGGTGGTGGCGGACTCGCATGCGGAATAGCGTCGGGCGCGCACGAAATGAGTCCTGACACCAGGGTTTATGCGGTGGAGGCTGAGACAGCGGCTCCGCTTGCCGCATCGTTCAAGTCCGGGGAGCCGACGAGTGTAACGCGAACTCCGACCTTCATCGACGGAATGGGCAGTGCCGCGATTTTCGCCGAGATGTGGCCGTTTGTTCGGTCGCTGGTTTCGGGCACTATAGTCGTCAGCGTAAACGAGATCGCCGCGGCGGTTAGAACGTTAGCGGAGCGATGTCGCATCATCACTGAAGGCGCCGGTGCCGCGGCTTTCGCGGCTGCACAGTCCGGCAGCCTCGACGCAAAGAAGATTGTCTGTATCGTGAGCGGCGGAAACATCGATTCCGCCGTTCTTTCAAATATTCTCAGAGGAGAAACACCCTGATGAGCAACGCCGACGTCGAGTACCATCCATTTCCGACGAAGAACGGACTGCCGTTTTCCGCCGCGGTGCGCGTGGGCAACGTGCTGTATGTGTCAGGACAAATGGGCACCGACGATTCACTCAAGCTCGTACCGGGAGGCGTTGAAGCGGAAACGCGACAGGCCATGCTGAACATCCGGACGATACTGGAGCGGCATGGGTCGTCGATGGACAGAGTGGTGAAGTGCCTTGTGATGATGGCCGACATCAACGAGTGGGGAAAGATGAATCCAGTGTATCTGGAGAGCTTTCCGAATCACCTGCCGGCTCGCAGTGCATTCGGCGCATCTGCGTTGGCGATGGGTGGCCGAGTGGAGATCGAATGCATGGCGACGGTGGAGTGAATACTATGCCGCGAGCCTCAGTAATCGGAAGTCTGGCCTTGTTGGCCTTTGTGGGCGCGTGCGTGCCGCTCAACCCGCCGCCCAACCCACTCAAGACACGCGTGCACGACGTGATCATTCGCGGTGGCACCGTCTACGATGGCACAGGCGAGAAAGGTCGTGTTACAGACGTCGCGATAGATGGCGACAGGGTCACGGTCGTCGGAAATCTTGCGGACGAGCGGGGCAGAGAAGAAATCAATGCACGCGGTCTCGCTGTTGCTCCCGGATTCATCAACATGCTTAGCTGGGCGAACGAATCGCTGATCGAGGACGGTCGCGCGATGAGCGACATCATGCAGGGAGTGACGCTGGAAGTGATGGGCGAGGGCGAGTCGATGGGCCCCCTCACCGATGCGATGCGAACGGAAGCGATCGAACAACAGGGCGACATCAAGTACGAGATGCCCTGGACAACCCTCGGCGAGTACATGGATTACCTGGTCAGCCGTGGCATCTCACCCAATGTCGCTTCATTCGTCGGCGCGACGACCTTGCGCGTTCACGAGATCGGTTATGCCGACAGACCTCCGACTCCAGAAGAACTCGCACACATGCAGGCGCTCGTGCGACAGGCGATGGAAGAAGGCGCGCTCGGTGTCGGATCAGCGCTCATCTATGCGCCTGCATTTTATGCGAAGACCGATGAGCTCATCGCTCTCGCGAAGGCGGCGTCACCGTACGGCGGCACATACATCTCGCACATGCGGAGTGAAGGCGCGCGGCTGCTCGAGTCAATCGACGAACTAATCAGAATCTCAAAGCAAGGCGGGGTCGCAGGCGAGATCTATCATTTGAAGGCGGCCGGTAAGAACAACTGGAGCAAGCTCCCCGCTGCAATTGCGAAAGTCGACTCCGCTCGCGCGGCAGGAATGAACATTCGCGCGAACATGTACACGTACACTGCCGGCGCGACAGGTCTCGACGCTTCTATGCCGCCGTGGGTCCAGGAAGGCGGCTACAAGGAGTGGGCTAAGCGCCTTCAGGATCCCGCAATTCGCGCTCGGGTCGCGAATGAAATGCGCACCCCGACTGACAAGTGGGAAAATTTCTTCGCCGCTGTCGAATCACCGGAGCAGATCCTGCTAACCGGATTCAAGGCGGACTCGCTCAAGAAGTTCACCGGGAAAAGTCTTGCTGAAGTGGCGCGCATTCGCGGCAAATCTCCGGAAGAGACGGCGATGGACCTTGTCGTCCAGGATGGAAGCCGAGTCGAGACGGTCTATTTCCTGATGTCGGAAGACAATGTGCGTCGTGAGATCGCGATTCCATGGGTGAGCTTCGGTTCGGATGCTGGAGCTCCCGCATCCGAAGGTGTGTTTCTCAAGTCGAGCGTTCATCCACGCACATACGGAAACGTCGCACGCCTGCTCGGACATTACGTCCGCGATGAAAAAATAATCCCGATGGAAGAAGCAATCCGCCGGCTCACTTCGCAGCCAGCGCACAACCTCAAGCTGCGGGCGCGCGGGGAGCTGGCGGGAGGATACTTCGCCGATGTCGTGATCTTCGATCCCGCGCGTATCAACGATCTCGCCACGTATGACAACCCACACCAGTACTCCACTGGAATGGTGGATGTGTTCGTCAACGGATCGCAGGTGTTGCGTGATGGACAGCACACGGGTGCGAAGCCAGGCCGGGTGGTTCGAGGTCCGGGGTGGAAAGGATGGAAGACGCCCCGAGCAAAACAGTGAGCTCGTTCGGGAGAACGAATTACACTTGGCGAACAACGTTGCTCGGCGTCGCAATTTTTCGCCCGCGACATATGCAGAGCTGTGTATGTCCTCGCCAACGTTGATCACGCCGAGATCAGGCACGCATTGATGTACAAGGCGATCGATCTCCACCTCGGAAATCGCGCGCGCGACTGGAGCTCTGATCTTCGATCGCTCTATGCGCGGAGGCGTGCAGCCGGAGATTCCGCGGTCGCCGCGGAGGACGCGAAACCGATAATGGGAACAAGACCGACGCTTCCGCTGTCAAAGTATACGGGTGCCTACGAAAAGCCCCGGCTCGGCACGCTTCGTGTCACTGAGAATGGCGCGAAGCTTCGGATGGCGATCGGGAATGCCTTCGTCGGGGACCTTGAACAGTGGCAGTACGACACGTTCCGTGCTCACTACGACAAGCGCTGGCTTGGAACGGATCGGCTCACTTTTACAATCGGCGATGGCGTGCCGAGTTCGTTGAACTTTGCGGGCTTCACTCTCTCACGCGTGGGCGGGGAAGGCGGCCCCGCGACTCATTGAGAGGTAGGAGATGAAGTTTATTGCGAAATTGGCGTCAGTTGGGATCATCGGTGTAACGGCAGCGGCGCCACTGCACGCTCAGCTGCTTTACGGTGGCGTGCGAGTCGGGGCTGGAGTTCCAAGCGGAACGTTTGCCGAAGCGGCAAATCCAACCGCGACCGATGGCGCGATTCGCGGCGCAAGCACCGGCGTCGGATACGGCCTCGATGCTGGCGTCGGGCTTGGTGTGCTAGGGTTGTACGCAGGGTACGATCGGAT
>JANYKY010000311.1 GCA_025357975.1 Gemmatimonadaceae bacterium | reverse complement strand
GTGTCTCATTGCAGTCGATCAGAGCGTCAGTGGTCGGCGCGAACGAGGTTGTAGACGCGGCGCTGAGTCGTCTTGTCGATAGTGGGAAGATTGAGCGGTCGGGCTCGATGGTGAGGCCGGTCAACTGGCAGCCCGAGCTTGACTCGCGGGACAAGGCGGTCAGCGAGGGGTTATTGCATGACATTTGCGAACGCCCGTCGGAGCCGCCGAGTGTTGGAGAGTTGGTCGAAAAATTCGGTGTTAAAACCGTCGCCTTGCTGCGGAAGCTTGAAAGAGACAAAAAGCTCGACCGTGTATCGGAGGATCGTTACTACTCGACCGAAGCGGTTGATGGCATTATCAGGGAAATGGAATCGAAGCTCGAAACAGGGCGAACCTATACGCCTGCGGAGCTTCGAGAGGTTTTAGGGGTCTCACGTAAGTATCTGATCCCGTTTCTGGAATTTTGCGACAGGCGGGGAGTTACAGAACGTCGGCCGGAAGGGCGGGTGTTGAGGTAAAAGGGTGCTGGAGCAAGGGTTAGGACGCTTGACACCCTGTCACAATGGCCGTAGGTTGGCCGCAAGCGAATCATCCGTACACAGTTTTTTTCGAGGGGATTTCTTCTAAAACTTTCTTTGTCAGAAGTGGAGTAGCAATGAAATATCTGTGGGTAGCACTGGTAGTGCTTGCCCTCAGCGCGTTCAAGCCAGGCAGTCTGTCGGCACAGGGACTTTCACCCCAAACCGGCAGAGCGCAAGGCGCCGGATTGGAGCTCGGTCAGAATTATCCGAACCCGTTTAATCCGGATACTAGGATTCCATTCAGCGTCGGAGGAGGCGCAGGATGCACGGATCCCAGCCGGTTGTACCGCGTCAGCTTGCGAGTTTACAATGTGCTGGCCCAGCCTGTGGCTGTGCCGGTTCTGCAAGGCGGATCGGGGAATGTTGCTGCGGGAGAAGCACTGGACAAGACGATGTTGACTTGTGGAGAGTACATAGCGTATTGGGATGGACATGACGAGAACACGCAGCAGGGAGTAGCGTCGGGCGTCTATCTCTACCGTCTCGAAGTCGACGGAAAACCGCTGGTAAAAAAAATGCTCGTTTCGAAATAGCCAGATCAATTGGCCAAGACGGGGCGAAAGTAGCACCTTGAGCGCGTTCCTTTGGGGACGCGCTCTTGTTTTATTCGCAGTTCGGCCAGGCTGGCAGGCTTTCAGGGCATCCTCATTGCACGATTCCGGCGCATGATCAATCCAGACCGACTTACAGTCAAATCCGGCGAAGCGCTCAACGAAGCCGTGTCACTAGCTCGGCGCGCTGGCAATCCTGCCGTTTACGACCTCCACTTGCTGCTCGCACTTCTATCTCAGGATGAAGGCATAGTCGTCCCCGTGCTGCAGAAGCTCGGCGTCAGCATTGCTTCGCTTCGTGACAAATCGGAAAAAGAAGCGGCGAGATATCCGAAGCAGAGCGACGCTCAACCGAATGTCTCACGCGAGCTGAACCAGGTGTTCGACCGTGCCGAGAAAGAAGCGAAAGATCTTGGCGACGAGTTCGTCTCGACCGAGCATATGCTTCTGGCGCTGGCCGATGTAAAAGGCACCGATTCGCGGCGGCTTCTCAATGAGAGCGGAGCCACGCACGACGACCTGCTCGAGGCGCTTCGGCAAGTCCGCGGCAGTCATCGCGTATCCGACCAGAATCCGGAAAATCAATATCAGGCGCTTCAGCGGTACACACGTGATCTCACCGATGCAGCGAGGAAAGGAAAGCTCGATCCCGTCATTGGCCGAGATGAGGAGATCCGGCGCGTGATTCAAGTACTTTCGCGCAGGACCAAAAACAACCCGGTTCTTATCGGAGAACCCGGCGTGGGCAAGACCGCGATCGCTGAGGGACTCGCGCAACGAATCATGAATGGAGACGTGCCAGAGAGCCTCCGCGACAAACGCCTCCTGTCACTCGACCTCGGCGCACTTATCGCCGGCGCAAAGTTTCGAGGTGAATTCGAAGAGCGATTGAAAGCTGTCCTGAAGGAGATCACCGAAGCGGAAGGGAAGTTCGTGATCTTCATCGACGAGATGCACACGCTTGTCGGCGCCGGCAAGGCAGAAGGCTCGATGGATGCCGGCAACATGCTCAAGCCTCTGCTCGCGCGCGGAGAGCTGCGCGTAGTCGGAGCAACGACGCTCGACGAGTACCGCAAGCACATCGAAAAAGACGCTGCCTTGGAGCGACGGTTTCAACCCGTATATGTAGGTGAGCCGAGCGTCGAGAGCACAATCGCAATTCTTCGCGGCTTGAAGGAACGTTATGAAGTCCATCACGGCGTTCGTATTACGGACGGTGCGGTTGTCGCCGCGGCAACGCTGTCCAACAGATACATCGGTGACCGGTTTCTTCCTGACAAGGCGATCGACCTGATCGATGAGGCAGCATCCCGTCTCCGAATTGAGATCGACTCGATGCCGCAGGAAATCGACGAGGTCGAGCGGCGTATCACGCAGCTCGAGATCGAGCGTCAGGCGCTAGCCAAAGAGAAGGACAAGGCATCACGCGAAAGAAAGGAAGCGCTCGAGCGCGAACTTGCTGAGCTCAAGGAAAAATCCAACGCCATGAAACAGCAATGGCAGAACGAAAAAGAAACGCTCGGCAGCGTTGGCAAGATCAAACAGCAGATGGAAGAGGCGCGCACGCAGGCAGATCAGGCTACACGCAGCGGCGACCTTGGTCGCGCCGCGGAGATCACGTACGGAACGATTCCACAGCTCGAGCAGCAGATGCGCGATACCGAACTCCAACTGGCGAGCAAGCAAGTCGGCGGCCGGCAGTTTCTCAAGGAAGAGGTGACCGAAGATGATATCGCCGACATTGTTGCAAAGTGGACGGGCATTCCTGTTTCTCGCATGCTCGAGGGAGAAAAGGAGCGACTCACCAGGCTCGAATCACTGCTCACCGAGAGAGTGATCGGGCAGAACGAAGCAGTGCATGCCGTGTCCAATGCTGTTCGCCGTTCTCGCGCGGGACTACAGGATCCGAACAGGCCAATCGGCTCATTCATTTTCCTTGGGCCAACGGGGGTCGGCAAAACAGAGACAGCGCGCGCGCTTGCCGAGTTTCTATTCGATGACGAGCATGCGATGGTGCGGATCGACATGTCGGAGTACATGGAGAAGCACGCAGTTGCACGGCTTATTGGAGCACCGCCCGGTTACGTTGGCTTTGAGGAAGGCGGTCAGCTAACCGAAGCCGTACGTCGCAGGCCTTACTCGGTGCTGTTGTTTGACGAAATCGAGAAAGCTCATCCAGACGTATTCAACATCCTGCTTCAGATTCTTGATGATGGACGACTCACCGATTCGCAGGGTCGAACGGTCGACTTCAAGAATACTGTCATCATCATGACGTCGAACATTGGCGGAGCGTTCATTCTTGAACACGGCACAGAGGACTGGGCGATCGTCGAGACGCAAGTGACAGCTGCGCTCCGGCAGCATTTTCGGCCGGAGTTTCTCAATCGCGTGGACGACATCATTATCTTCAAGCCATTGGGTCAGGAGCAGATCGAGCACATCATCGGGCTGCAGCTCAAGAAGCTCGATCAATTGCTGACCGACAGAAAACTCTCGATCGAGCTGACGCCGGCTGCGAAGCATCAGCTCGCAACCGAGGGATACGATCAGGCCTTTGGTGCTCGTCCGCTGAAGCGTGCGATTCAGCGTCTCGTTCAGAACCCGCTGGCGATGCTCGTTCTCGAGGGCCGGTTCCTCGAGGGAGACAAGATCAAGGTCGATGCGGGCCCTGATGGAGAGCTGACGTTCACAAATCTTCCGTCAGCGCCAGCGGCTGCGTGATAGTTGCCTGAGGCTGACGTCCCGATAGTGTTTCCACTAACGCGGCAATCGATCGACGAGCAGTTCATGCGCAACGCGATTTCGATCGCTCACGACGGTACAAGGCAGAACGAGGTGCCAATTGGCGCGATTGTCGTTTGCGGGACCTCGATCATTTCCGGCGCGAACAATCGCACGGTTCGCGACCAGGATGCGACGGCCCACGCCGAGCTCATTGCGATTCGCGAAGCGTGCGCGGCGCTGGACCGGTGGCGGCTCGACGATTGCACGTTGTATGTGACACTCGAGCCTTGTGCGATGTGCGCAGGCGCGATGGTATTGTCCCGATTGCAGCGAGTGGTATTTGGTGCATGGGACGAAAAAGCCGGCATGGCCGGATCGATTGGAGATCTCCTGCGGAATCCTCGGATGAATCATTCGCCGCAAGTATCGGGAGGACTGTTAGCTGGAGAATGCGGCGAGTTGTTGAAGGAATTTTTTGGGAATATTCGAAGCGGAAGTCTTTAGGCATTTAGTTCCACATGACTGTTTTGGCTGCGGACTGTCAAGCGTTGCGGACCGAGGGCCAACTGCCGCTTCGGACTTCGGATTAATTGCGGACTGCGGACCTGCTGCCGACTGCAGACCTGCTGCGGACTGTCGACCTTTGCGGACCGACGGTTAACCGGCAACTTCGGACTTCGGATTGATTGCGGGCTGCGGACCTGCTGCGGGCTGCAGTCTTCTGCGGACTGCGGACGGTTGGCAGGAGCGCAAATGGTTCGGCCATGAGCTGCACGGCTGGAAGCTCCTGGCAGAGGGCGGCGCCAAGGGCGCTATTCGCCTCGAGAACGCCAACCCTCTCAACGCCAACAACCCGCACTCCATGAAGCTCACCGCCCGC
>JANYKY010000282.1 GCA_025357975.1 Gemmatimonadaceae bacterium | reverse complement strand
TGCACAAAATATCGGAAGGAGGTAGAGTGGTTCGCTCCGGCTGACGCTGCCGGTTTAACAATTCCGGTGCAGGCTGGCTGCTGGGATCAGACGCTGAACTCACGCTGCTGAAACCAGGCTGAAGGGCTCCCTCGGTGACGACCTCGCGCATCTCCCCGAGTCAAATGTTGCACAGACGTTGACCTGATCAACGACAAAACCGTAGAACCCTTAAAATGAAAACGGCGCCTCGGTTCGAGACGCCGTTTTCATTCTTAGAGTCGCTCAGCTACACTCGTTGTTCCACTTCTGGTCGAGCGTCGTGCCGTAAATCTTTATGCATTCGGTCGGGGTTGAAGGCCAGGTCCTTACGAAGACCGCTCTCCAGCCTTCCAAAGTCCCAGTGTCTTCGCGTATGTCGAGAACGATGTTCGTCGCGTCGGCCGGAATCTGCACGGCCTGCCTGTAGCCTGCCGTCACAAAGTCGCGGTTGATTGCGGTGACGGTTTTGCCGCCGACAGTATAAGACAAATGCACTTTCGCGACGTATCCGCCGCCATGATTGATAGTAAGCATTCCCTGCGCCTGTCCCCCCGTGAACGTGACGGATCGCTTATACTTTGTCTAGAAAAATACTTTACGCGACGAAGTACTTGCCGTCAACCGCCGGTTGGGAATAACTGGTTAGTCTACCTTTGCGTGTTCAAGAGCTTCCAGCTTGAGTAAAGCAGACCCCTTTGTCCCTCAAACGTAGCGCCGCTAGAAAAACCTCGCGAAAACGATGCGTTCAAAAGGAGAAAGGATGATCCGTCCTAATATCAAACCACGGACACTGCTCGCCATCACGTTCATTGCGGTGCAGGCAGGATGCAAGAGCGATTCGCCCACCGCGCCCATTGATCAGATTTCTCACATCGTCCCTCTCGGTTCTCTCGATTATACGGGAACCGTCGGAACGATCGTGAGCCCGGCGCCGGCAGTGCGGCTGACAGACAGGAATGGCCGTCCGGTCGCAAATGTGGATGTATCGTTCTTGATGGTCGGCGGAGGAAACGCCGCTACGGGAACTCATTCGGCCACCGATGCAGATGGGACTCAGGACGTTCTCTGAACGCCGTCGGACGCTACTCGACAACACCCTCGGCGGAGGACAGCCCTGCATGGCGCCCTGAATGTCGCATCCAGTAGCGAGGACGCTGCCAGCAAGCACGGCGGCAATCAGCGCCGTACCCGGGGGTTCCGGTCACCGGCCCGATCACCTCATCTACAGAGCCAGCGGCCAGGCGGAGGTTGTTCTCCGGCACCTACTGAAATCCTGATGCCCAAGCAGACAAAAGAATCCGTAGCGTGAGGGCGAGCGCTGCGTGGCGTTCCTGCTAGAACGACTGCTACAGAAATAATTTCTCTATGCAGGCCGTGGTCAGCCTGTCAACAATCTCGAACGGCCCCCCACGACGGATGCCGGCGACGTACTCGCCCGACACAAAACCATAATCACGACAAACGCTCTGGATCGCCAAGCGAATGACTTCCGGACTTTTTCCGGCTGCTTTCATCCGCTCGACGATCGCGCAGACATGTGGTCTTAGAGAATCCGGAGCGAGAGTCGGTCCGGATTCAGCCAGCAGCTTCGCCAAATCGGCGAGCTCCGGTTGCTTCGCAGTTTCTATCAGCGGTTCAAAGCGATTCATAGGTGCGTCCTCGAGGCTTCCATTTCAGCTCTTTGGACAGTTAATGCAAATCCAGGCCCCTAATGGCCATTGCATACAAAGCTTTCGCTGATTTTTCGTTGGTTGGCACCCGGGGTTTCCGCCCGCGCGTCGCTATTGAACTATTACGTTCCCATGCATGCCGGTTCCAACACCGCCGTGAATCGTGCAGTGGTATGCAAAAGTTCCGGCCGACGCGAATGTGCGCTTCACCGATCCATCGGAGAACGCGCCGATGTCAGCGACGTCGAGCGCGCGTGGCGGATCGAAAACAATGTTGTGATCTCCGGCAACTTCCGTCCAGGTGGCGATCCCGCCTTTCGCGATGGTGATGTCCACAGGACTAAAGCTGGTGCCCTGAACGCAAATCGTTCCGCCGCCCGCCGTGCACGCACTTGTGCCTGTTCCTGGTCCTTTGCCTGTTCCCGTGCCGGTCCCAGTACCTGTGCTGCTTGTAGCTCCACTCCCACCGCATGCCGCGACAGACGTCACAAGCATTGCTGCGATTACCAGACATTTGCTTTTCATAACTACGCTCCTCCGCGTAAGGTCCGTTCGCTTACCGCCTTCGACTTCGCCGAAGAAAATCCTCGGCGCACCTGCAACTACAACTTCAATTACTTCATTGAACGACTACACTCCCTGTCATGCCGGGGTGGATCTCGCAATGATACGAGAAGGTTCCAGCTGTCGCGAAATCCGTCGTAAATACGGCGCCTGAAGCGAGAACCGGCGATGACCATTTGCCACCATCTGCGGTACTCGTGTGTGAATCGGTGCCCCGAACTTCACAGTTGACCCATGTCACTTTCTGCCCCACCGCAACGTGAACCTGCGCTGGCGAGAATGTGAAATTGCGAATGACGACGACAGCTGACCCGAATGCCGCTGCAGGCAACTGCAGATTGCAACCAGAAGCGTCCGTTCCAGTGACAGTCGAGCGGTCCGATAGGCAGGAGACAAGTCCCATCACCGCAAGCGCTGTCGTAAAGACGATACTCGCGCGGACGAGGTAGCGTTGCCGGTTGAGGCCAGGCGAAAGTGACGTCACTGTTTCACCACGATGACACCATGCATGAACGGATGCGGCATGCACGCATACGCGTAAGTGCCGGGCTTGTTGAATGTGTGACGATATGTCTTGCCGGGATAGACAAGCCCCGAGTTGAACGACTTGTTGTCCGCCGTAATCGTATGCGCGAGAGCGTCAGCGTTGGTCCACACAACGGTTGTCCCAACTTCGATCTGCAAGCGCGGCTGTATGAACGTGAAGTTCTTCATTCCGTTACGAATAGTTTTGCCGGCACCTGGAAGAACGGGCGCGACGGGGTTTTTCGGAACAACCGATGGGGCATGCGGCTGCGCGGGGGCGTTATCGACCGGAGCCTTCGATGCGTTTGGCAGCGCGGGCGATGGGGCCGACCGCGACACTTCGGGAGTCTTCAGTATGCCTTTCGCAGTCACAGAATCGACAGAAGGTTGAGGTTGAGTGGCGACGTCGCTGACAGCGGAGTCACCTCCGCCTGACGGTCGGCTCGAATCGGTTTCTACCGCTGGGGGAGCTCGCTTTCCGAAGTACCGCGCGAGCGTAAGCGGAATGGTGAATTCGAACCCGTACCGAAGTCTGTTAGTGCCGCGCGAAGCTCCTTGCAACGTCCCGACGAGAGTATTCGTGACCTGCAGCGAAACCGTGTGAGGTGTCAGGGGAATCGCGAAATGCACTCCCGCGCTCCATGCGACGCGCTCGCTCGAGTCACGATTTGTCAGCGACGCAAGATCTCCCGCAAGCGCGACATACGTACCGAGACGAATTGTCGCTCCGCCGGCTATCGCGAATCTCTGATGCCCCGCAACGAGAGGATCCGACAGCGCGCGCCCCGCCGCGATCATTCGCAAAGTCCCAACTCGCCGCGCGACAGACACCTCGCCATCTACTCCCTGTGCGGCGTTGTTGTAACCGATCTGTCCACCGAGGTCGACCGGTGCGCCGAGGTCCTGTGAGATGGGAGAGTAGCGTGCGAATATCTCCCATTCGTTCGGAAAATTCGGAGCAAGAGTAGAGTTGGTGGAATAATTCAGTCCTGCGAAGAAGTGGTGCGGTAAACCCGCTCCGATGAGAAACGTCGGAACGTTGGTAACCTTTCGCTCGGGTGGTCCGCTCGTTGAAAAACGGTGGATGAAGTGGAAGTACAACGATCCGGTCGCACCCGCCCAGTCGCCCGAGACATTCGGTGACCTGTCGAGCAGCGATTGACTTCTCACCGTCCCCGGAACCGCGCACATGAGGGTCGAGAGGAGACCAACAAGCGTCCATCGGCGACCAGGCCTTCTGAATTGCAATGTCATTTGACGCGGATGCGACCTTTCACGTTCTGATCGCGTGTGCTGAAATAGTCGTAATCGCCAACGATGGTGAACGTTCGCGAAGCGCGGCCATTTGCGGCGGTTTCAGCAATACCTCCTCCCGTTGGCGCGCTGTCTTTGAACGCAATTCCGCCTGCCACCGCGAAATCCCACTCGACCGTTGTTCCAGGAGCTACAGTGATATCGTCGGGAGTGAATCTGTCCGCGAGCGACTGCACGATGACCGCCGCGCCTGGCGGAGGCGAGGTTGGTGATGTGACGCCGCCATCCTGCACGATGATCTGACCAGTCATATTCGCGTGTCGAGTGCAATGATACGCGAAGGTTCCGGCCGTTGCGAATGTCCGGGAGACGGAGGTGCCAGGCCCCGAATCAGGAATGTCTCCTGCGGCTTAGTGCCCGGGCCGACGGCAGCACCTCCGCCTCCGCACGCGGCGATGGCTATGAAAATGGTTGCAAGACCGAATCTGTTTCCGTAATGCACGCGGGTACGCGTGATTCGACTGACGATTGGATGAATGATTGCACTGACGCAGAACACTTGCATTGACCTCCGACAGAGGTTCCTTGAGTAAGCCGCCCGACAGGGCTTGACGAGGAAGGTATGACGC
>JANYKY010000287.1 GCA_025357975.1 Gemmatimonadaceae bacterium | reverse complement strand
CCTTGGGGTAACTGCCAATCTGTTTACCGTGGCTGCAATCGCCCTGGTCGCAATTGCTTCAACCATCGGGATCACCTACTACGTGCATGAACGCGCCGCCAGCGCCGTGGACGAAGGTCGCGAGGTCTCACGTCTGGCCCGCACCGCATATGTGCTCACGGTCGAAAGGGAGCTCGCACTTCTCGACTCCGCCGTTCGACCCGCTATAAAGGCCGAAGCCAGGTTTGCGGTTACCATGGATTCACTGATCCGGGCAGCCGGCGTGGGCGCAGCCGCCGAGGCCAGCATGGCGGCGATCAAGGACGCTCAATCGCAATGGAACTCGAGCATCACAAGCAAAGACGTGCCGGCCAGCCCCATCAGCGTGCAGAAAAAGCGCTTCGACATTCTGCGCACTCGCATCGCTTTGTTGATCCTGGCAGAAGACGAGCGTTACGCAAAGAGCAAGGACGACGAACGTACTCTCGCACTGATCACAACAGCCGTAGTCTTCGCCGAGCTGCTGATCCTGCTTCTCGTGTTCAACGGACTCAAGCGACGGTTGCTGCAGCAGGCCACTGAAGTGATTGACCAGTCCAATCGACTGCAGGCTCAGACCGAAGAGCTCGAGCGATCAAATGGAGAGCTGGCCCTCGCTATCGAATCGAAGGAGCGCGCGCGACTGGTGGCCGAGGAGCAGGCAGCAGAGCAGGCGGCATTGTTCAACGCGATTCCCGAGGTGTTTTTCATCCTCGACCGCAACGGGCGGTATCATAAAGTCTCACCGACAAGCGATCTGCTGATGGCGGCCCCGCGAGACGAGCTGCTCGGCCGGCGAGTTCATGAAGTTCTTCCGGCCGATGTCGCGGGGCTGGCGCTTCGCGCAATCTCGCAGGCCCTGGACTCCGGCACGCGGGTGGAGGTGGAATACCCGCTCGAGCTTTCAGGAAAGACGGTGTGGTTCGCAGGGTCCGTCACGCCGCTGAGTGATGATCGTGTCCTGTGGGTAGTGCGCGACGTGAGCGAAACACGGATGGCGGCCGAAGCCCTCAAGGAGAGCGAGGCCCGCTTCAGAAATCTTGTCGAGCACTCACCGCAGGCCGTCGCTCTACATTCGGAAGGCCGGCTTCTCTATGTGAATCCGGCGTGTGCAGCACTGCTCGGCTTCCCGGATCCGGAAAGGCTTCTGGGTCGGCACTTGATGAGTTTTATTACGCCGGAAACCGCTCCGCGATTGCAGGAGAGTCTCGCTTCGCTCGGGCGTGCTCCGACCAGAGCGCTGACAGCAGAGTGCCAGGTGCACCGCACCAACGAGACACGGGTGCTCGCAGTGGAAATCACTTCTGTGCCTGTCAGCTACAACGGCCGCGCTGGAGTTCTCTCGATCTTACACGACGTGACGGAGCGGAACCAGCTCGAGGAACAGCTTGCTCACCAGGCATTCCACGATCCGCTGACGAATCTCGCTAACCGCGTGTTGTTCAAGGATCGAGTCGAGCATGCGCTTCAGCGAGCGGCAGGTGGAACCGCTTCTCCAGCAGTGCTTTTCATCGATCTCGACAACTTCAAGGCGGTGAATGATGGACTCGGTCACTCCGCCGGTGACTGGCTGCTGATCGAAGTAGCGGCTCGCCTCGTCACGTGCCTTCGCCCCGCCGACACTGTCGCTCGTCTTGGCGGCGACGAATTCGCCGTTCTACTCGACGATGAGGTGGCGCGGCCCATGATCGTCGCAGATTGCATATTGGCGGCGTTCAAGGAGCCATTCAGCGTGCAGGGCACAGACATCGTTGTGACGATGAGCATCGGCATCGCGACGATGTTGCCGCATCAGGGTGCCGACGATGTTCTGAGAAACGCCGATCTCGCACTGTATAGGGCGAAGGGAGAAGGGAAGGGATGCGCCGCGAGCTTTGAACCAGAAATGCACGTGGCGGCACGGCGCAGGCTGGAGCTCGAGACGGAGCTGCGTCGCGCAATTTCGGGCGAAGGAGACACTGGAAACCTCGTCTTGTTTTACCAGCCGATCGCGCGGCTTTCGACTGGGCGTATGTTTGGGTTCGAAGCACTTGTGCGATGGAAGCATCCCGAGCGTGGCCTTCTCGAGCCATTCGATTTCATTTCTCTGGCAGAAGAAACCGGGCTCATTGTTCCGCTTGGTCAATGGGTACTGAGAGAAGCCTGCCGGCAGACTCGCGAATGGCAGGTTCGATATCAGTCCAGCATGCGCGGCACCGGCATGTCGCTGATGGTTGGGGTGAACCTGTCAGGAAGGCATCTCTCTCAGCCGGGGGTGGTCGAGGATGTACTTACGTCGGTGCGCAGCGCTGGTCTCGCTCCCAATCATCTGGTGCTGGAGATGACGGAGAGCATGCTCGTGCATGACAACCGGGCGACGCTGGAACGTCTTCATGCGCTCAAGTCCCTCGGTGTGCGCCTTTCCATCGACGATTTCGGCACCGGCTATTCGTCGCTTGCGTACCTCGAGCGTTTTCCGGTGGACAGCCTCAAGATGGACCGTTCGTTCATCTCCGGGCTCGGACGCGAGAATTCAAAGTCACCGCTTGCGGAAGCGGTGATTGGGCTCGGCCGAATTTTAGGGTTGCGCGTTGTGGCAGAGGGGATCGAAACAAAGGAGCAGTGGGATCGTTTGCGGATGCTGGGATGCGGCCTGGGCCAGGGATTTTACATCTCGCACCCGCTTCCGGCGTTGGAGTTCGAGCGGCTGATCCAAACCACCGGCACCATTGACGGGGGACTTCCGAGTGCCCGTTTTCCGCTCGCTGTCAGGCCTGGCCGCCGTACACCGCTAACTCCGCTGCTGGCAACGGTTTAGCGTAAGTGATCCAGGTTGCGGAAATACCCTTAAAACAGTAGATTTGAGGGTTGTCTTTCCCGCCTCCCGCAGCCCGCAAATAGCCCAATGACCGCGCCCAATAATCGCGAACGGATTCTTCCGCGTGCCCTCCATCAGGAGGTGAAGGAATCGTTCATCAACTATTCGATGAGCGTCATCGTTTCGCGTGCGTTACCAGATGTTCGTGATGGCCTCAAGCCTGTCCACCGCCGCGTGCTTTACGCGATGAACGAGCTGGGCCTGGTTCCCGGCCGGCCGTACAAGAAATCGGCGACAGTCGTCGGCGACGTGCTCGGTAAATACCATCCGCATGGCGATCAGTCGGTGTACGATGCGCTCGTCCGAATGGTTCAGGATT
>JANYKY010000280.1 GCA_025357975.1 Gemmatimonadaceae bacterium | reverse complement strand
AATAGCGCGTCGAGGTGAGCGCGCTGCTGGTGTTGATTGACGATGGTCCGGGCGTCGAGTGATGTATTGAGAAGCAGGATTGCGGAAACACCGAGACAGGTCCAGCGCGCGGACTTGCTCCTCTCGAGGAGAAGTGTGAGCGCATGGGCGGCGGCGAACATCGTACCGAGAGCAAAAGGCAGCATGTAGAATCCGGCGCGCGTTGGCCACGGGAAATACTCAGCGAATCCAACTGTGACCCACACGGCTGCGATTATAACGGGCCACATGATGCGGCGGCGCGGCCCCGTTGCAACGCCGCCCGCAAAAAGGCGAATCCACAACAGGCTCGGTAAAGTCAAAAGCAGTGTAAATCCCGGGTCAACGATCACGTTGACCAGCCGCCGAAGGCGAGGCGTTGCTGGAACCAGCACCGATTCCATGCGTTCCAGTGTGATTTTCCATGGATGCCCGCTGCCATACTGTGCCAGGTAATTCGCAGGCGGCGCATTCACAAAGACGTACGCAACGGGGATTAGCGCGACTACAATAATGGTCACCACAATCTTGAGCAGAAAACTGTCTCGTTCAGTCCAGGCGGCCCAGCGCCACTCGGAATCGCGAAATCGCACGCGCGACACGAGCCAGACAACCGGCAGCAGAACGACCAGCAGATCCTTCGCGAATACAATTCCAACTGCGTATGCGGCGATCAGAAATGCGCGGCGTTTCCAATCGGGCGCGTCGCTGTAATTGAGCGCGACACGCATGCCGAGGAGAAAAAAGATGAGTGCGAAAGGCTCGCCTGTCGGCTTGATCCAACCTTCCGCGACCGGCCCCATTGTCGCGAAAATCGCCAGCGCGATAAATGTCGCAGTGCGGTTCGCACCGCTCATCAGCAGAAAGCTTCGAGCGACCAGAACAACTGCGGACATCAACACGAAATAGGTCCAGTGCCAGCCTGGTGCCCACGCCCCGAATGCAGCTGTGCCGAGGGCCATTTGGACGTACTGAAATAGCAGTAACCGGCCTTCAGCGACGTAGTAAGCCGAGATTCCGGCTAGCTGGGCCAAAAACGAATGCGATGTCCCACGCTCGACAAAGAAAATCCCAAAATCGGTCAGTGGCAGGTACTGGACGTTCCACGGCTGATACACGGCGGAGGCGATAACAACGAGCAGCACAGTTTCCCAGTTCGCCCTCGCCCACGCCAGCACGGAGTCTCGTTGCGCAGCCGTGCTGAAGTTCCTGCTCGTAATCCTTATGGCCTGTGGCCCGATTGCCTCGCTCATACGCGGGTCGCCCGGCGGAGTTGATCGGTTCTCACAGTCATTTCATGAGATGGACGATCTTCAGCGCGCTCGTGCAACGCGAAGCTGCTCTACATTGCTAAAGTTTTCCGACAAACTCCCGAGCTGCATTCACCACCGTGTGCCGCACTTCGTCGATCGTGCCTGGAATCAGCGCGCCTGATGCCTTGGCGTGACCGCCGCCAGCAAATTGCCGCGCGAATTCATTGACGTCGACGGCCCCGGTGCTGCGGAACGAAACCTTGATCTTCCCATGGCCGAGGTCGCGAAAGAAAATCGCCATGCGCGTTCCTCCGACCGAGCGCGGATGTTCGGCCAGTCCCTCCAGATCCTCAGACTTTAGGCCGTATTCCTCGGCTGCCCCGGCCGCGACCGAAATCCAGGAGATTCCGTACGCGGGATCGACTTCGAGCGTCGCGAGTGCATCGCGCAACAGATGCAAGCGGCCAATTGGATGTGATGCATAAAGACGCCGGTACATTTCTTCGGGCTCGACGCCGGCCGCAAGAAGCTGAGACGCGACGGCCAGACATCTGGCGGATGTATTACTGAAGCGAAAGCCTCCAGTGTCCGTTAGAATCGCGACGTACAGGGCCACCGCCATTTTCGGCGTCAGCTCAGCGCCAAGAACCGTGGCGAGATCGTAGATCAGCTCGCCGGTTGCACACGCGGCTGTATCGGCGAGCATCTGATCGCTCGGAGGCTCATCACTCGGGATGTGATGATCGATCACGATCTTGGGAATTTTCAGCGATCGAACAGTATCCGCGAGATTTCCAAGGCGCTTCACATCGCTGATGTCGAGTACGACGAGCAGGTCCACTTTCCGAAGGGCGCTCGACCCTTCGGGTGATGCGTCCACAACGTCCGGGTCGAGAAGAAACTCGTATGTGTCCGGCCACGGAGTGGGATTGACGATGCGGACGGACATTCCCATTGCGGTGAGGATACGCGCGAGCGCCGCCTCTGAGCCGCAGCCATCTCCGTCAGCGTTGATGTGGGTCGAGATTGCGACAGAGCGCCCCGCGCGGAATTCCCGCGCGAGACGCTCGATCGACTCTCTTCTTTCTTTCGATACTGTTAGGAGATCAACCACTCGCGGCGCTGTTTCCCCCGATTCGCGAATGCGATTTGCCGTAGACGAAGTAGATGATCAAGCCGATAGCGAGCCACACGATGAGCCTGATCCATGTGTCGATCGGAAGACTCGCCATCATGTAACCGCAAATCAGAATCGCCAGGATTGGAACGATTGGAACCAGCGGAGTTCTGAATGGACGGGGAAGCTCCGGGCTCTTGTTGCGCAGCACTATGATGCCCGCAGACACGATCACGAATGCCAGCAGCGTTCCGATCGACACGAGCTCACCGAGCAGGCCAATCGGGAACAGGCCGGCAATGATAGCACAAACGACACCGGTGATGATCGTGGTGATATACGGGGTCTGGAACTTCGGATGAACTTTTCCGAAGACAGGCGGGAGCAGGCCGTCACGAGCCATCGAGAAGAAAATTCTCGGTTGAGCCATCAACATGACAAGCACTACTGAAGCAAGCCCAGCCACCGCGCCCACGTTGATGATTGGCTTCATCCAGGCGAGGGCTGGACCAGCTGCGGCAATCGCGACGTAAACTGGATGCGGAACGTTCAGATTCTTGTAACTCGTGAGGCCCGTCATGACGAGCGACATGAGGATGTATAGAACAGTACATACCGCGAGCGATCCGAGAATTCCTATCGGCATGTCACGCTGCGGGTTCTTTGCTTCCTGAGCTGCCGTTGAGACAGCGTCGAATCCGATGTAAGCAAAGAAAATTACCGCTGCACCGCGGACGATTCCGCTCCATCCAAAGTGACCCGACTCACCCGTATTGGCAGGTATGAACGGATGCCAGTTGTCGGAGTTAACGTACATGAAGCCAAAACCGATCACCAGAAGCACGATTGCAACTTTCAATATCACGATGAAGTTGTTGAAACGTGCTGATTCCTTGATGCCGATCACCAGGAGGATGGTCATCAGCCCGACGATGACCATCGCAGGGAAGTTGATGACGCCATGCGCCATGGCATACTTCGTCGTATCGCAAACTGCGCCCGCGGCGACTTTCACGACCTCGTTGGTCGAAGCGTCGTAGCATATCTGCGACGCGACCAGTGAATGTGTTCCCACGACGTCGAGCGGCGCGCCCGTGTACTGCACGGGAATCCTGAAGCCGAGCTCGTTCATCAGCGCCGAGAAGTAACCTGACCAGCCCACGGCGACAGTGGCCGCTCCGAACAGATACTCGAGGATCAGATCCCAGCCGATGATCCACGCCACGAGCTCGCCGAGTGTCGCGTAACCATAAGTGTACGCGCTGCCGGCGATTGGAATCATCGCTGCGAA
>JANYKY010000278.1 GCA_025357975.1 Gemmatimonadaceae bacterium | reverse complement strand
ACGACAATGTTGTTGTGATGCGGCCCAGACGACCGGGATCATTCCGAGCGTTTTTTGAGAATCTGTTCGCGACCGACAAGCCCTAGCTCAGCATCGCGCAACGTTCACTTGCTGCAACGTGGTGTGGGTCTCCTGAACGATTGCACGTAGACGCTATCCGCGAGCCGCTGGAGCACAGGGAATCGCTGGGCCACATTTCGAACAAGCTCGGACGCTGCTACCACCGCCTGGTAGCGCTTTGGAAGCATGTCCCTGTCGGCCGGTTGCACACCGAGGCCGAAATAGCAGTCAGGGACAATTGAAGACGGGCCAATAATTGTTTCGAACACTTCGCGAAGCTCGCCGATGCTCCAGTAACGGACTTCGAAGTCGCGCGCATCACGAAAACGGCGTCGCGCCTGATGATAGAGACTCCGTATTCCCGCGCGATTTGCCATCTGGATGAATGCAACACCGTCGGCTGTGAGCGTTCGAGCGATTTCTTCGATCGAGGCGATTGCATCGGCCCTCGAAAAGTGTTGAAAGACGCTGTATGAGAAGGCACAATCGAGAGACGAAGCCGCAAACGGGAGAAACCTGGCATCTCCCACCACGAATGTTGCGGAGGAGCCGAGCTTCTCGGCAACTCGGCGGGCTGCGAGAATCGCCTGGAGGTTTGGATCGATGCCGATCGCACGATAGTCCTGCCGTGAAGCCGCGATACTCCAGCGTCCCCAGTTGCACCCGATATCGAGCAGTAGCCGTCCCCGGCCGGCAGGAAGTCGCGTGGAAGGGATTGGATAGCGCCGGAGCGTCCCGACCATGGGCGCATAGAGTTGTCCGCAGGTCATGGCGACCATCGACTGCACGAAGTCGTCAATTTGATTCGCATCGTCCTTTACGGAATCACGCGCATCGGGCTCGCCTCCCTTCGGAAAGTATGTCTCCTGCAGCGAGCGTCCAATCACGTATTGAGTCTGGGGTGCGTCGTGCAGCAGCATCACCGGGATTCCATCGACCACCGGATATTTGTGCCCGTTGCTGCAGCGAAGCCGCGTGTTCTCAAGGCCAAGAGCAGTATGATCGCGCGGACATACGAGCAACTCGAGGAGCAATGGATCTATCTGGCTCGAAGAGTTATCGGTCATCGCTCCGGACCGGAGATCTTCTCCGAAGTTGCATAGAGACTGTCTGCTGCCAGACGCAGGGGAGGGAAGCGAGACGCGGCCCATCGCAGTGCCTCGGATGATCTCACGACGAGCTGGAAACGCAACGGCAGCATATCGACATCATCGGGTTGAATGCCAAGGCCAAAAAAACCATCGACCGACAATTGCGTGGGCCCAATGAGCTGAGCGAAGGTTTGCTGAAGCTCAGCCGGTGTCCAATAGCGAACGTCAAAGCTTTCCGGACGCCGGTGAGTGGCCTGATGCGCGATGTTCCGGATGCCGTATGTATTAGGCATCTGGATTGTTGCCGTGCCGCCGTCTTTCAATACCCGGCCCGCACTCGAGATCGCACTCCGGGCATCGTCTTTCGAGAAATGCTGGATGACGCTGTAAGAAAAAACGGAATCGAAGCGGTCTGTCTTGAAGGGAAGCCATCGAGCATCGCCGACTACGAAATGCGCTTCGATTCCGAGTTGGTTGGCGATCCGCTTCGCGGCGAGGATCGGCCCGAGGTCAGGGTCGATTCCGATTGCGCGATAGCCTTGGCGCGCTGCGGAAAAAGTCCAGCGTCCCCAGTTGCAACCGACGTCGAGAAGTGTTTTTCCTTTTCCGTCGGGAAGCCGAGAACGTGGAATCGGATACCGTTCCAGCGAATTGACCAGAGGCGCATAGAGCCGTCCGCATGTCGCGGAGACGACAACCTGAACGACGGGATCGATTCCATCGGCGCTCTGAGGAAGTCGGAGGGAGTCCACCCGATTTTCGCGAACTTCCGAGAGAGTTTTCTGGATAGCCGGGTGGGTCGGCGGCACGTCTTCGCGGAGAAGGATAGGGACGCCGTCGACCACCGGAAACGAATGGGATTGCTCACATTCGAGATTGTCGTTGAGCGGTCGCAAGTCTGACC
>JANYKY010000242.1 GCA_025357975.1 Gemmatimonadaceae bacterium | reverse complement strand
GCTCGAAGCGAAGCTCGCCGATGCCATTATTGCTGCAGCAGACGAAGTGCTCGACGGCCAGCACAGGGATCAGTTCGTCGTCGACCCGTACCAGGCAGGGGCTGGAACTTCGCACAACATGAACATCAACGAAGTACTTGCCAATCGCGCTAACGAGCTGCTCGGCGGCCGGCGTGGTGAGTACAAGCCCGTGCATCCCAACGATCACGTGAACATGGCCCAGTCGACCAACGACGTGATTCCGACCGCGATCAGGCTTGGCGTTGTTACGGAGCTACCGAAGTTGGTGAGCGCCTACAACGATCTGGTCGAAGCTCTCGAGAAAAAAGGTCACCAGTTCGACAATGTGATCAAGTCGGGGCGGACGCACATACAGGACGCGATGCCAATTCGCCTTGGTCAGGAATTCACGGCATATGCCGGCACGCTGAGGCGTTGCGTTCAACGGATCGAGGAGTCGGCGAACTACCTGCGAGATCTCGGGATTGGTGGAAGTGCGGTGGGGACAGGAGTGAATGTCGAGCCGGAATATCCTGCGCTGATGGTGAAGGAGCTCGCTGTCTCAGCGGGTGTTGAAGTTCGCGAAGGAAAGGATCGGATTCAGTTGATGCAGAGCATGGGAGATGCGGCCGCATTCAGCTCCCAGCTCAAAGTTCTCGCGATCGACCTCAGCAAGATCTCGAGCGACCTGCGTCTTCTTGCGAGCGGTCCCCGAACAGGTCTCGATGAAATTCGTCTCCCAGCCGTGCAGCCAGGATCTTCCATCATGCCAGGCAAGATCAACCCGTCGATTCCAGAGATGGTCAATCAGGTTTGCTTCCAGGTAATCGGAAACGATGCGTGCGTTTCCGCGGCGGCCGAGCATGGACAGCTCGAGCTGAATGTGATGATGCCGGTCATTGCCCAGAACATTTTCCTTTCGATGCGCATCCTGACGAACACGGCAGTGACGTTCACGGAGCGCTGTGTAAAAGGTATTGAGGCGAATGCTGAGCAATGCGCCTATTGGGTGGAGCGCTCCGCTGCTCTTGCGACAGCGCTGGCTCCGCAGATCGGTTACGCGCGTGCGGCGGAGATAAGCAAGCAGTCTGTGAAAGAGAACGTGCTCATCAGAGAGTTAGTGAAGCGTGAGCATGTGCTGCCGGATGCCGAGATCGATGAAGTACTCGATCTCAGGAAGATGACGGAGATCGGCGTTCCGGGAGGCGTGCACGGCGGAGTTTCCGCGGGGTGACCTACCGGCGGATCTTGAGCGCGAGGTTCAGGGTGCTTTCTCTTCGGCTTCGTCCGACGCGGAATGTCTGGGTGTTTCGCTAACGACGTCAGTCGTTGGCAACGTCGATCCGGCCGAGCTGGCGGAAGGACGCCGGACTTGTCGATAAGTACCGTTCCCGGTATTCTCAGATATGCGCATAACTACGTGGGCTGAGTACGGAGTGATTTGCGCGCTGCACCTTGCGCGAAAAACGGCACAGGGGCCGGTCACCGGGCGCGAGATCGCCGCTCAGGAGCGTTTGCCCGCCGATTACGTCGAGCAGATTCTACTTCGGCTGAGAAGAGCGGGAGTGATCGCGAGCACTCGCGGCGCGCGGGGCGGATACATGCTCGCAAAGCCGGCCGATCAGATAACGATTCGTGCGGTGATTCACGCGTCGGAGCTCGAGACGTTCGACCTTCATTGTGTCAGCCATCCAATCGAGTCTGACCGCTGTCACGCTTCTCACAGTTGCAGCATTCGGCCAATCTGGGTGCTTTTGCAGACCAAGATCGACGATGTGCTGGAGAGTGTGAACCTGGCGGACCTGCTGCAGGACGAGCCGGCGGTGCGCGAGAGAGTGGGCCTTCCGGTTTTAGAGCACATTCAGTAGACGACTGAGCACTCAGCGTCTCAAACACGGTAGACGCAAAACTCGCCACTGACCGGCCGATTTTTGGCATCCGATCAGTGGCGAGCATTGAGTCTACAGTTTTGTGAGTCCTGGGTTCAGAGTAGCGCTGACTCTGATCACCATCCTCGAGTGCCGAAGGGGGGACTCGAACCCCCACGGGCTTGCACCCACTGGCTCCTGAAGCCAGCGCGTCTACCAGTTCCACCACTCCGGCGTAGTTCGTCCAACTTAGGC
>JANYKY010000239.1 GCA_025357975.1 Gemmatimonadaceae bacterium | reverse complement strand
CCAGAGCCCGAGCGGGACGGCGATCAGAATCCCGGCGAGCACCGCGACGAGCACCAGAAGGATGTGACGAATCAGCGCGTTGCCGAGCGAGGAGCGGCTGTTCCACATGTATTGGGCGAATGAGTCGCGCCCCGTCACTTTCGCCTCAGCGCTGGCGACATGACCCGTAAGGCCTAATGCGTCAAGCTCCGAGCGAGCGACACGCTCGACTGGCTCGCCCCCGACTTCGAGTCTCGAGTTCAGTGTCCGCATGGTTTTCACATCGATGCGTGCACTCAGCTCGGTGAGCGCCGCAATGGCACCTGGCATCGCCTTTTGCAGGCGCGGACTGACGAGTGCCGACGCTTCGTACGGTGGAAAGAAATGCTGGTCGTCAGCAAGCACGACGAGATCGAATCGCGCGATCAGACCATCTGTGGAATAGCCGTCGATGACGTCGACAGCACCGGTCGAAAGCGCCTGATACTTGACGGCCTGCGCGAGCGGACGAACCTGCGCGAACTTCAATCCGTACGCGCGCTGCAATCCCGGCAATCCGTCCTTTCGCCCAATGAAGTCGGCAGTCAGACCTGCCGATAATTTCGGAGAGACAACCGCAAGATCACTGAGAGATTTCAGGTGATACTGCTCTGCTGTTTGCCGCCGGACAGCGATCGCGTAAGTGTTTTCAAATCCGAGTGGCGGAAGCCATCTCACGCCGAATCGATTTCTGAATTCGCTCGACACGTGATTGAACACGGCGGACGCGTTCGTCTCCGGCGGCGCATGCAGAATTGCAAGAAGTCCGGTGCCAGTGTATTCGGGATACACATCGATGCCGTTGGTGCGCAGAGCCGAGAATGCGACTTCGGTTGCGCCCATTCCTGGACGCCGGGTCACGGCAAATCCTCGCGCTTCGAGGAGCTGCGCGAACATTTCGGCGAGGATGAACGATTCTCCGAAAGGCTTTGACGCGACGATGATGCGACCGCTGTCCAGTACCGTCTGAGCTCGGGTGGTAGATGTCGCGACCGGCAAGAACACAAGAAACGCGAGCGATTTGAAAATTGAATTCATTGCTCGCCGTCGCTCGCGAAGCTGAGCAACTCAGCGACGTAAGGTGTTGCCGGCGAATCGTGCAGCTCTCGCGCCGTTCCAACTTGCTCGATTCGTCCCTTATGCATCACGGCCGTGCGGTCGCTCAGAAACATCGCTTCTCTCAAATCGTGCGTGACGAGAACCGCCGTCACCTGCGACGTCTCGCGTATTTTCTTGAACGCGCGCTGCAGCGCCGCGCGCGTGATCGCATCGAGAGCTCCAAACGGCTCATCGAGCAATAGGCAACGCTGACTTGCCGCGAGTGCACGCGCCATTGCAACGCGCTGTCGCTGTCCACCAGAAAGCTCATGCGGCCACCTTTCGCCGACTTCGACTGGATCGAGACCGACAGTGCGCAAAGCGTTGGTCGCGCGCTCAGTTGCGTCCGCCATGTCAGAGAGCCATGGCACGAGTGCGACGTTGCGCGTAACCTTCCAGTGCGGCATCAATCCGCCATCCTGCGGCACGTAACCGAGCGAGCGCCGCAGCTCGGTTGCGGCGATGTCGCGCACATTTCGTCCGTTGATCGAAACGATCCCGTTGTCCGGATCGACCAGGCGGTTGATACAGCGCAACATCGTCGTCTTGCCGGATCCGCTCTCACCGACGATCGCCACGCATTCGCCTTCGCCGATTGACAGCGACGCGCCATCGAGCGCGCGATGACTTCCGAAAGTCTTCGTGAGCCGGGAGAGCTCGACCGTTATCGCTGCTCCGTCATGAATCATCCGCTGGGCATCGGCCATTGGCGGGATAACGTTCGACGAAATCATATACCGTGTCGAGGTCATCCTCGCTTAAATAATCCCGGCCAAGCGTTTCGCATCCTCGAAGGGCAAGGTCGCAAACCTCTTTCGCGAGCGAGGCGAGGGCAGAGTCGTGGACGCCGTGCTGTCCGGCGCGGACGAGTGTATCGGCGTCGCAATGCGCGACCATTTCCGTGGCTTCGTCCGAAGTCTTCTGATCGTAGCAGATGCCGGCGATGATCGCGATCGGCGCGGCAAGCCAGCGCGATTCTATTACGTCAGGCGACCTGACTTCAAAAAATCCTTTCGGCCGGATTTCAGGAAAGAGCGTCGACAGATGCAGATCCCAGTCTTCGCTGATAAGCGCGTCACCCATCGATTCTCTGTAACTCTGATAGTCACCGTCGTCGGATTTCCTGAACATCCATCTGGCATCGAGCGCGAACTCGCAATATTCATCGACTGCGTCACCTCCGAAGAGCAGTCCCGTTCGCGAAAGGTCGAGCGTTCTCCAGAGATGCGCGCGAAAACTCTTGTGAGCTGTTTCGGCATTCTCGTACCGACGCGAGTTCGCGAAGATTGCAACGAGCGCGGGAGCAAGTCGGTTGAGCAGACTCCATCGGGAAAGCGAATCATCACCGGGCTGAATGTTCACCTGGACTGAAGCCGTTTGCCTCATCATGCGAATTCCAGACGGCCCGATCGATTCGAAGTAGCGTGTCATCGCCTCGTATCGCTCGCGGTGTAGCTGCAGCGGAACAGCAGCGATCGCGTTGAACGGATCGACGCCTTTCGTTTCAAGCACTATCCCATGACGGTCGAATGCATCTCCAAGCGTGTGACATATTTCGCCAAGCTCTCCAATGAGCGCCGAGGCGGTTGCATGCGGCGCGCTGCTCAGCTCGATCTGGC
>JANYKY010000221.1 GCA_025357975.1 Gemmatimonadaceae bacterium | reverse complement strand
CACTGCGACACGACAGGCGCTTGTGTTGTGGGAAGCGCAGTTCGGCGATTTCGTGAACGTTGCGCAGCCTATCATCGATCAGTTCATCGTTTCGGATCACGCCAAATGGGGACAGGACTCCGGGGTGACGCTCCTGCTGCCGCATGGTTACGAGGGTCAGGGTGCGGAGCATTCGAGTGCGCGTCTCGAGCGGTTTCTGCAATCCGCGGCGGAGTCGAACATGTATGTCGCCTATCCGTCGACGCCTGCGCAGTACTATCACATTCTGCGGCGACAGGCGTTGCGCGGAAGGCGTCGCCCGCTTCTGTTGATGCAGCCGAAGAGCTTGCTGCGAATGCCTGAGGCCGCGTCACATCTCAGCGAGCTGACGGATGCATCGTTCAAGCCGGTGATCGATGACGCCGCAGTTGTGGAGTCGCGCGAGAACGTCAAGCGCCTGGTGTTCTGCACGGGCAAGGTCTACTACGATTTGCTCGCTCGTCGTGCTCCGCATGTGGCGCTGGTGCGTGTCGAGGAATTGTATCCGTGGCCCAATACAGAGGTCGAGAAAATAGTCGATCTTTATCCACATGTTGAAGAGGTCGTCTGGGCGCAGGAAGAGCCGAAGAACATGGGTGCGTGGACGTATGTTGCACCGCGGCTCAGGGTGTCCACCGGCAATGCGCTCATCGTTCGCTACATCGGCCGGCCTGAGCGTGCGAGCCCCGCTGAGGGTTACATCTCGGCGCACAAGGCTGAGCAGGAGCGGATAGTGTCGGAGGTGGTTGCTCCGATGGAGCCGGCTGCCGGAACGAGACGCCGGAGTGCGGTAGCCGGTTAGTTACACAGAAGGTCTCTCACAACCCAGACATAGCTGATGAAGCGAGTAGTGCTTGTTGTGGTGGCGTTGATGTCGTTTGTTGCGCCGCGTTTTTTGCGTGCGCAGGCAACTGGTGCAGTTCCACTCCGCAACCGCGATGCTCCGATGGCGGACACACGGCGTGTTCTAGTGATTGCCGCGCATCCTGACGACGAGGATACGCAGCTCATAACGTGGCTTCAGCGTGGCGGCCGGGCAGAGACCGCGTACCTATCCCTGACTCGCGGAGACGGTGGCCAGAATCTCATTGGCAACGAGCTTGGCGAAGAACTCGGAGTAATCAGGACCGAAGAGCTTCTTGCGGCACGCCGTGTCGATGGTGCTCATCAGTTCTTCACACGTGCGTACGATTTCGGATTTTCCAAGACAGCTGCCGAAACCTATGCACATTGGCCGAAGGATTCCCTGCTGAACGATGTGGTCAAGGTTGTCCGCGCTTTTCGTCCGCACGTTATAGTCGCTGTGTTTTCTGGAACTCCGCGCGACGGCCACGGCCAACATCAGGTCTCTGCGATTCTTGCGAAGGAAGTTTATGAGACCGCGGCCGCGGACACCGTTCGATTTCCGGTTGTGAAGTTCGGCCCTGCATGGACACCGCTCAAGTTCTATCGCTTTGCCGGTTTCAACCTCGCCGAGCCAACGATCCGCATCGATGTTGGCGAGTACAATCCCGCACTTGGCAAATCGTACGCAGAGATTGCGGGCGAAAGCAGATCTCAGCACAAGTCACAGGGATTCGGTACCGTGCAGCGTAAAGGCGTGGTGATGGACGGACTGCGTCGCGAGGGCACAAGAGTGAACGCGGCCTCGCCGGCCAAAGAAGAGCGTTCGATTTTCGATGGAATCAGCGCGCCGCCTCCTGCGCCCATTGATGGATCGCCGATTGTCCGTGCGGCGCGGGCTGCTTTGGCGCTGGACGCAGTTGCTGACCGCCAGTATGTCGCGCTTGGCGACAGCGCGCGTGTGACGATGACGCTTTATAACAGAAGCAAAGGACCGGTTCACCTTCTCAAGGCAAGAGGCGCCGACTCCGGGCCTGTCACCATTTCTCCCGACAGTGCGTTCCGGTGGACGTACTACGTGAAGGCGAACGATCTTGGACTCACAGAGCCGTGGTGGCTCGCGACGCCTCGAAACGGCGATTTGTTCTCTCCTGAGATTCCGGCAGTGTCATCGGATATTGTGCGCGGCGACTACACGGCGACGGCTGAAGATCAGCGTAACCGGCAAAACAATGCGGTCGCCTATGTGATTGTTGCTCCCGGTGATTCAGGGTCGAGCGTGTCAGCGCCGATCGTGTATCATTATGTGGATCCAGTGCGTGGCGATATCCAGCGGCCCCTCGCTGTAGCACCGGCATTGAGCGTAACCCTCGATCGCGCGGTTGAGCTCGCGCGAGCGAACGCGCCGATCGACAGATTTTTCAACGTAAAGCTTCGCTCCGCGGTTATGACGGCGCGTCCGGTGACAGTATCGCTTCACCTTCCCAATGGATTGACTGCAGATTCTGCATCGCGAACCGTCGCTCTCGATTCTGCAGGTTCGAAGACAGTGACGTTTCACGTTCGCGGGCGCGTCGCACCAGGTTTGCACCAGATAAACGCAACTGGTGCGATGGATGGCAAGACATATTCACAGGGCTACATCCCCATTCAATACGAGCACATCACGCCGCAGCGCATATATCGACCAGCTACTGTGAATCTCAGTGCAGTAGATGTCGGTGTGCCGGCAAACCTCAGGGTGGGATATATCCCTGGGGTCGGTGACAACGTCGAGCCAACGCTCGTGCAGCTGGGGATTCCAGTAACGATCGTTCAACCGGCCCAGATTCCGACTGTAAACCTGTCGAAGTTCAGCACCGTTGTGGTTGGACCGCGCGCTTATCAGGCGAGCCAGGATCTCGTCGACAACAATTCCTATCTGCTCAACTACGTAAAAAACGGGGGCACTCTCGTCGTCCAGTACGGACAGTACGAGATGGCGAAGCCGGGTATGATGCCATACCCGGTGACGCTGAGTCGCCCAGCCGATCGCATCACCGAAGAGGTCGCGCCACTCACTATCCTCGACGCCAAATCTCCCGCTTTCAACTATCCAAATCACATTTCGACTGCAGATTTCGCCGGATGGGTTCAGGAACGAAGTCTCTACATGCCGCACACGTTCGACTCGCACTATCATGCGCTGATGTCGGGTAACGACCCCGGCGAGGCCGCGAATAGCGGCGCGATTCTCGTCACCCCGTATGGAAAAGGCATGTACGTCTACACCACACTTTCATTCTTCCGCCAATTGCCTGCGGGCAGCAGCGGCGGGACGCGGCTGTTCGTGAATCTTCTATCGATGAAGGCGCCACGTTGATAAAGCGGTCGCTTACTCTTGCCACCTTCGCCCTGGCACTGATCTCGTGCTCGAGCGACAAGCGCACGGTCCTCACCGTTTACTCGCCTCACGGACCCGAGCTACTCGGCTCACTCGAAAAGAGTTTCGAGAAAGCACATCCGGAGGTCGACGTGCAATGGGTGGACATGGGATCCCAGGAAGTTCTGGATCGCATCAGGGCCGAGAAGGACAATCCGCAGGCTGATGTGTGGTTTGGGGCGCCGGCGGAGGCCTTCGATCGTGCGACGAAAGAAGGATTACTGGAGCCGTACACTCCAACATGGTCGAATGCTGTTGCGATCGACGCACGCGATGCCAGCAATCACTGGTACGGCACTTATCTCACGCCTGAAGTGATCGCGTACAACACGCAGGTTGTAAAACGCGAGGATGCGCCGAAGGACTGGGACGAGATTCTCGATCCCAAGTGGAAAGGCAAAGTCCTGATTCGGGATCCGATTGCGTCCGGAACCATGCGCGCGATCTTCGGAGCGATCGTCTCAAGATCGATGACAACAACCGGATCACCCGAGCAGGGATATGAATGGCTGCGCAAGCTCGACGCGAATACGCGTGAATACGTCCTCAATCCCACAATCCTCTACCAGAAAATCGGGCGGCAGGAAGGGCTGATTACGCTCTGGGACATGCCGGACATCGCGACGCTCCAACAGCGGTTCAAGATTCCTGTCGATTATATCATTCCGGCCAGCGGTACTCCGTTACTGGTCGACGGAATTGCGCTGGTGAAAGGCACGAAGCATCCGAAAGAAGCAAAGATGTATTACGAGTTTGTGACGACCCCCGAAGCGATGAAAGACGCCGCTGTGAATCATCTCCGCATTCCTGCGCGCACCGACATCCCGCAGGATTCACTGCCGCAATGGATTCGCGACGCCAATGCGAAGATCAAGCCGATGGCCGTCGACAGAAAGATGATGGCGGAGCATCTCGATGAGTGGATGAAGTACTGGGATGCGAACATAAG
>JANYKY010000190.1 GCA_025357975.1 Gemmatimonadaceae bacterium | reverse complement strand
CGCGGTCGATCGCCTCGATGCACAACGCGACGGCGAGTGGCCCGTTGGCGAGAATCGCGCCCAACATCTCCATCACGGTTCTCATCAGGGCTTCTGGCGCGACGACCTTATTTACGATTCCAAGGCGAAACGCCTCGTGCGCATCGATCATCTCGGCCGTCGTGATGAGTTGTATTGCGCGACCTTTCCCAATGAGGCGCGAGAGTCTTTGAGTTCCGCCGTAGCCGGGACAGGTGCCAAGCTTCACTTCTGGTTGGCCGAATTTCGCTTTGTCGGATGCGATTCGGATGTGGCACGCGAGGGCGAGCTCGCAACCGCCGCCCAGCGCAAAACCATTCACCGCAGCGATCACGGGTTTCGGTGAAGTTTCGAACCGCCTGAATACTTCCTGGCCAGCCCGCGAGCGCGCTTTTGCGATGGTCGGCGTCTGGCTCGATAGCTCACTGATGTCCGCGCCGGCTACGAACGCTCGGCCAGCACCGGTGACGACAACCCCCGCGATGTCATCGCGCGTGCGGATTTCGTCGATCGCCTTCCCGAGCTCCGCGATTGTTGCATCGTTGAGGGCATTGAGCTTGTCGGGACGGTTGATAGTAAGCGTCGCGATGCGGTTCTCAACCGCGAGAGTCAGAAATTCGTATGGCATGGCGCGCGAGTTGAGGTGGGGCGTTGGACGAAGTAATGTACGCGGCCTGACAAACGTTCGCCTACCCGGAGTTACATGGCGGAAAAGTGGATCTTAAGAACCGGATTGAGGGCGAGTGGGTTCCGATACACCGGTCCCGACGGCAAGCGCGTGCGCGACAAGAAAGTCCTGGAGAGAATCGATGCGCTTCGCATCCCTCCCGCGTGGAAAACTGTCCACGTAGCACAGAACTCGAGAGCTCCCATTCAGGTCTGGGGGCTGGATGCGCGCGGCCGGAAGCAATACCGGTACCACGCGCGAGCTGTCCAGAAAGGAGAAATGAAGAAGTTCTATCGCGTTGCCCAGATGGGGCGCGATTTGCCGGAGTTGCGGGAGAAGCTCCTGGAGGATTTCGAGAAAGAGGATTGGTCCCTTCAGTGGGTAGCGGCGGGAATTCTTCTGCTTATCTCCGAGTCTTTCATCAGAGTTGGGAGCGACAAGTACGAAAAAGAGAACAAGACGTTTGGCGTTACGACGTTCAGAAAATCGAACGTCGAGGTGGAGGGCGATGACGTAACTTTCAAGTACGTTGGCAAGCGGTCGATCAAGCATCGAAGCGCCATCGAGAGCGCGCAGCTCGCTCATTTTATCAAGCTCCTCCTCCACACCCCGGGCGCGCGTCTATTTCGCTACAAGGTAGGACGAAAGTGGGTCAACATCGCTTCGCGCGACGTAAACGAGTACATCCAGTCGGCGTTGCACTTTCCGTATACAGCGAAAGATTTTCGAACGTGGGGCGGCACGCTTCGCGCGGCGACAGTTCTTTCCGAAATCGGCGCGGGCAAGAACGAGCGCGGCCGGAAGAAAGATGTGACAGTGATGGTGCGTCTTGTTGCGAGCGAGCTCGGAAATACCCCGACCATTCTTCGAAAATCCTACGTCCATCCGGCAATCCTCACGCGCTACCTCAAGAACGGATCAACAATTCAGGTGCCCGCGATGGTAAACCGGCGGAAGTCGCTGCGAGCCGCCCACACGCCCGACGAAAAGGCGCTGATTGCCTTTCTCAACGAGCATGCGCCCGAACGCCGGAAAGAGCGCCGTGAGAAATGAGCCGCGCGTGAGCGAATGAAACACGTTCTTGCCATCGACCAGGGTACCACGGGAACCACGTGCCTTGTCGTATCGGACGAAGGCAAGGTTGTCGGCCGCGGATATCGCGAGATAACCCAATACTATCCGCAGCCGGGCTGGGTCGAGCACGACGCATCCGAAATTTTCGAGCGGACTACCGCTGCGGCCCGGGATGCGATTAGTGAAAGCAGGATCACTCCTGATACGATTGGCATCACCAATCAGCGTGAGACGATAGTTGTGTGGGACAGCTCAACGGGCCAGCCACTTGCCCGGGCAATTGTGTGGCAGGATCGAAGAACGGCCGAGCGTTGTCAGGAGCTAAAACCTCAATCAGCGGGGATCACAGCCGCGACTGGACTTCCAGTCGATCCGTACTTTTCCGCAACGAAGCTCGAGTCGTTGCTTCGCGATCCGGACATTGCGTCACGAGCCCGTGCTGGCGTCGTAATGGCCGGTACGATCGACACGTGGCTTATATGGAAGCTGACTGGCGGCAGAGTCCATGCGACCGATCCGACGAACGCCTCGCGAACGCTTTTATTCGATATCGGGACCCGAGCGTGGAGTGACGAGCTCTGCGCGATCTTCTCCATTCCACGGGAAATTCTTGCCGAAGTTCGGCCATCCAGTGGTGATTTTGGTGCGACGGATGCTGAGCACTTCGGTGCTGCAATTCCGATTCGGGGCGTAGCCGGAGATCAGCAAGCCGCGTTGTTCGGGCAGGGGTGCTTCAATGCTGGCCAAGGCAAAAATACGTACGGCACGGGTGCGTTTCTTCTGCTCAACGCTGGTTCTGTTCGTCCAGCTCATGGTGACGGAATTCTCGCCACCGCGGCGTGCAACGCAAAAGGTGAATACGCATATGCGCTCGAAGGCTCGATCTTCATCGCCGGCGCAGCAATTCAGTGGCTTCGCGACGGACTGGGCATTTTGTCAGAAGCGGGCGAGTCAGAGCAAATGGCACGCAGCCTTCGGTCCAACGATGGCGTTTACTTCGTTCCGGCTCTCACCGGGCTCGGAGCTCCGTACTGGAATCCCGACGCACGAGGAATGATCGTTGGGCTCACGCGGGGTACGACCCGCGCGCACCTTGCGAGGGCGGCGCTCGAGGCAATGGCATACGGAAGCGCGGACGTTCTCGATGCGATGCATCGTCGAAGCGGCACGGCCTTCGACATGTTACGGGTTGACGGCGGAGCAACTTTGAACGCGTGGCTAATGCAATTCCAGTCGGACATCATTGGAGTGCCTGTCGAACGTCCCGAGATTGTCGAGACAACGGCGCTTGGTGCCGCAGGCCTGGCTGGTATCGCGTCCGGAGTCTGGCGAAACACGGAGGAGTTCATGTCCGTACGCCAGTATGTAAGATTTGAACCAGGGATGGGTGCCGACCAGCGCGCCGATCTTCGCAGTAACTGGCGCCGCGCAGTACGGTCTGCGCTTTATTGGGCAGCGCCCCACCGCTCCGAGGAGGACGTTTGAAGAGATTTACAATTCCTGCTGCAGCCTTTTTAAAAATGGGATTCGCCGTTGCCGCGTGCTCCGCGCAGGCGCCTTCTACACCTTCTTCGAGAACAATGGGGGCACCGGCGGCAATCATGGAACAACCAGCTACTCTCGTCACCGCCACCGGCACCATTCACGGAACCCTCGAGACTCCGGTTGGTGACCATCGTGTTCCGGTAGTATTGCTGATCGCCGGTTCCGGACCGACAGATCGCGATGGCAACTCGAAGATGCTTCCCGGAGCGAACAACAGTCTCAAGCTTCTGGCGAGTGGCCTGGCGAGTCATGGCATCGCGACGCTGCGATTCGACAAGCGCGGAATTGCCGAGAGTGTGATGGCTGGCGCAAAGGAAGAGGATCTTCGTTTCGGTACTTACGTGTCGGATGCGGAGGGCTGGATCAAGCAGCTTCGTGCTGACAAGAGGTTCTCGACTGTTTCGGTCGCCGGCCACAGCGAGGGATCACTCATCGGAATGATCGCGGCCCGCGAAGCCGGCGCTGACGGGTACGTCTCGCTCGAAGGCGCGGGAAGAAAGCCCTCAGCGATAATCGCGGAGCAGATAACTCCTCAGGTCACTCCGGAAATCCTCGCGACGTCGAAGCACCTGATGGCACTCATCGAGGCTGGGCAGCCCGCGGACACAACTACGGTTCCTCCGATGCTGGCGGGGCTTTTTCGTGCCAGCGTACGGCCATACCTGGTGTCCTGGTTCAGGTACGACCCCGCGGTCGAGATTTCCAAGCTGAAAATTCCAGCTCTCATAGTGCAGGGCACGACCGACATCCAGACGAGCATGGCCGATGCGAATGCGTTGGCCAAGGGCTATCCCACGGGGCGCCTTCTGACGATTGAAGGCATGAACCACGTTCTCAAGACCGCCCCTCCTGGCAGGGCCGAGCAAGCCTCCGCCTACACAGACCCGTCACTCCCAGTGGTTCCGCGGCTCATCGATGAGATTGCCACCTTTGTTAAAGCACTCAAGAAACGATAGGGGTGGTAGTTGGCACTAACCACCATTGCGTTGATCCCCCGCCTCAGGGCATTTGCTGTGGCGGCTGCCATGCTCGCGGTAGCCGGCCACGACTGTCAAGCGCAGCGAATCGATCTGCCGGTGGCGTCGGGACTACGGGCGCCACGCCCGGTTTCCGTGGATTCAATCCCGGTTCATTCGGTGACGCCCCGGGACACTTTTCTCGGGCCGGATAAAGTGAAGCATTTTTTCATGTCCGCGTTCATCGAGAGCGCCGGATTTGGTGGGATGCAGGCGATCGGTGTCAGCCGCACCACTTCTATAGAAGCGGCAACAGCGGTAACAGTGGCCGCCGGAATAGGGCGCGAGATTCATGACGGGATAACCAAGCATCTGTTCAGCTTCGGCGACCTGACTTGGGATGCTATCGGCACGGGCGCCGCGTTGCTTCTGATCTCGCACACCCAGCGGTAACGGGGGATACCCGGGTTCACGAGCCCTGTTATTGCACGTTGCTTCGGTCTACCCCGTATATTCAGCATTACCTATGAATCCCCGCACGAAATTCCTCCTTGGCGGCGCCCTCGTCCTTGGCACCGCAGGCTATTTAATGGCGAGCTCCATCAAGGATACGGCCGTCTACTACCTGACTCCGGGCGAGCTCTCGGCAAAGACGGTCTCGGACCCGACGTTTTTCGATACAGGGGTCAAAATCGGCGCTCGGGTCGTTCCGGGCTCGATCAGGCGTGAGCCGGGCGGGCGTCAGGTTGCCTTCGCCATCAGCGACGGCGCCAAGACGTACAATGTGATTTACCGTGGCATCACACCGGACACGTTTACCGACGGGGTTGACGTTGTTGTCGAAGGGCGCCTCGCTCGCGACGGGACATTTCACGCAACAACGCTTCTTGCAAAGTGCGCGTCGCGATATGAAAACGCGCCGGACAAGTACAAGGCAACTCCGGGCTATCGCGCGGCGGCAAGCGGCGCGTGATCCTCATCGGTGAGCTGTCGCTCTGGGTCGCCCTGTTGATGGCGACCTGGGCGGCCACAGTATCGTTTGCCGGCGGCGCACTCAATCGCCGCGACCTCACTGTCAGCGGTGAGCGGGCCATCTACGCTACACTCGCGATGGTTGTTCTCGCATCGGCCGGACTGTGGACGGCGCTCTTTACGCACGATTTCTCGATCAAGTACGTCGCGTCGTTTACGAGCGCCAACCTTCCAAAGATCTACACGTTCACCGCCTTCTGGGCGGGACAATCTGGCTCGATGCTGTTCTGGTGTCTCGTGCTCGCATCGTACTCGGCGGTCGCGGTCTACACGAACAGAACACGCAATCGCGCGCTCATGCCGTATGTGTCCGGCACCCTCGCGGTGGTGATGATTTTCTTTCTCGCGACGCTTTGCCTTGGTGCAAATCCGTTCGAGCGGCTCGACTGGATTCCACCGGATGGCCGCGGGATGAATCCGCAGCTGCAGAACCCGGGCATGGCAATCCATCCGCCTAACCTCTACCTCGGCTACGTCGGTACGACTGTTCCATTCGCGTTTGCAATCGCTGCGCTGATCACGCGTCGTCTCGATGCTGAATGGCTCGTTGCGGTTCGCAAATGGACGTTGTTGTCATGGTTTTTCAATACGACTGGAATCATCCTCGGAATGTGGTGGGCATACGTCGAGCTGGGGTGGGGTGGGTATTGGGCGTGGGATCCAGTTGAAAATGCATCGCTGCTGCCATGGCTCGTGAACACCGCGTTCTTGCATTCGATAATGGTGCAGGAAAAACGTGGGATGCTAAGGAAGTGGAATGTCACGCTCGTCGTTTCGACGTTCCTGCTGTCCATCTTCGGAACGTTCATCACACGAAGCGGGATCATCTCCAGTGTCCACTCATTTGCCCAGTCGCCGGTCGGAAACTGGTTCGCCGGATTTCTGATCGCTGCGATAATTGTTACGGCTTACCTGGTAACAACTCGCCTCAAGGATTTGAAGGCGAAGGCGAACCTCGAGAGCATGATCAGCAGGGAAGCGGCATTCCTCTACAACAACGTCATTCTTGTTGGGATCGCCTTCTCCGTGTTATGGGGCACCTTGTTCCCGATCATCACCGAAGCAGTTCGCGGCGAGAAGATCACGGTCGGCCCGCCATTCTTCAATGCTGTCAACATTCCTCTTGGCCTGGCTTTGCTGCTGCTTACGGGAATAGGGCCGCTCATCGCCTGGCGCCGGGCGTCGATCGCGAATCTTCAGAGGCAATTCGTCGGTCCGGTGATCGGCGGAGTTACAACAGGCTTCGTGCTTCTTCTCTTCGGGATGAGAGACATTCCCGCCGTCATTGCCTACACGTTTGCGGGTTTCGTGGCGATGACCGTCATCCAGGAATTTTATAAGGGCGTCAACGCGCGCAGAAAGATGTACGACGAGTCTGTGGCGCCGGCTTTCACAAGACTCGTGGCTCGCAACAGACGACGTTACGGTGGATACATCGTACATATGGGCATCGTCGTGATCTTCGCTGCCTTTGCGGGACTGGCGTTCAAGAAAGAGTTCGACCTGAATCTCAAGGATGGAGACGTTCGCGAACTAATGGACCCGTTCGGACATAAGTGGAAGTTCGTCAGCCAGGGCGTGTCTCAGTACAACCTTCTGAATCGCGAAGTGACCGCACTGGCACTCGACGTGAGCAGAGATGGAAAGAGCCAGGGCGTGCTCACGACTGAAAAACGACAGCATGTCGACAGCCGCGGTGCTCCGACATTTCAGCCATCGACCGAAGTCGGGATCAAGGGCTCGTGGCGGCAGGATGTATACGTGGTCCTCGCAGGTATCCGAGACGATAACGTTGCCGAAATTCGCGTGACGTTTAATCCGCTTGTTCGATGGGTATGGCTTGGTGGTGGATTGATGGCGATCGGCGGTCTCGTCGTGATGTGGCCACAGGCGCAGCGGAGACGGGTCGAGAGCGGATATGCTGCAGTGATGCAGCCGGCCGAGCCGACGCCAGAGCCCGAGCTCGCTGGAGTGTGATGCAGACGCGCAGACAATTTTTTCTTGGCGTTGCCGGCATCGGCGCCTCCGCCGTTCTCGCGAGCCGCGCCAATGGTCTGCAGAAAACTCAGTCTTTTGCGGGGCCGATGGAGCAGGACGCATATCGTCCCGTGAAACTTGCGCCCATTGCGGGCGCCAAACCGTCGATGACGGATGAAAAGCGCGACGAGCTCGAGCACCAGATCAAATGCCAGTGTGGGTGCGTTCTCGATGTCTATACGTGCAGGACAACAGATTTCTCATGCAGCGTGTCACCGGCGATGCACCAGGACGTGATGACACTTGTGCAAGGTGGTCACAACGCGGCGCAGATTCTCGTGGCGTTCCAGGCGGTGTATGGTGAGCAGATTCTGATGTCACCGCTCAAACAGGGCTTCAATCTCGTCGGCTATATGCTGCCGTCGGTTGCTCTTGTTGTCGGGGGTATCGGTGTGGCCGGGCTTATTCGCCGATGGGGCGCGGCCTCGAAGCCAGCGCTTGCGACGGCCGGAGCGGGCCTCGATGCAACTCCGGAAGAACTCGCCAGTCTCAATGCTGCAGTCCGGGACGACAGCTGAACCCGCTCATCGCCGGAACGCTCCTCGCGCTCGTCGCACTGTCATTCGTGCTTTATCCGCTGCTCGCAGGAGATGGCACATTGAACAGCGCGCGCGGAATTCTTACCAATGATGTTCGCGATCCCTCACAAAACACGGCAGTCGATGCATTGCGTGAAATCGAATTCGATCGCGCAACCGGCAAGCTTTCCGATTCCGACTACAGTCAGCTCAAGGAGTCCTATACACGGCGCGCTTTAGCCGTAATGCGCTCGGGCGCCGCTGTTTGCGACGCCTGCGGTCCTCGCCCCGAAGCTGACGCCGAATTCTGTTCCAACTGCGGGAATCCTGTTTCCCGCTAAAGCCTAGACCTCAAGACTTTCCAGCCTCTTTCGGGCGATGTTAAGCGGGACGATAGTGGCAACGATACACACGACTGCGGCGAGGCCAAATCCGAGCACCATCTCCATCGGATCCTGCTTTGCGCCGAACGACTTCGATGCCAGGTAAGTAAAGACTGGCCGTGCTTCGAGTGTGATGACACACCCAATCATCACGATCGACCCCATCATGAACAGCAATCCGCCGAAGGACGTTGGAATCTGCGCCGCATTCTCTGTCTCGAACCTCGGGAACAGCGTTCCGAAACCAACAGCGAGCCCCGCGATCGCGAACGTCATCATTGTTATCGTCAGAACTGAAACGGCCATGATGAAGTTCGTTACGTGCATCAGAATCCCGGTGGTCAGGACCAATGCAAGCGCGAAGAACAGGAGTGGAATCAAGCCGACCCAGAACTTCGACCACAGAAGCTCGCGCATTGCCAGCGGACTGGATCTCAACAGCCACATAGTCCTGCCTTCGAGACTGATTCCCGGAAAAATGAAACGTGCTGCGATCGACGCGAGAACGAATCCGGCGAGAACAAGATTCAGGAACGGAATCAGGTTGGAGATGAAGAACGATACGCCTTCGCCGCGAGTCGGCAGGAACTTGATGTTGAAGATGTAGACGATTACGAGGACACCGAGGAGAATGAGCTGTGACCATTGAGTCGTGTCACGAAAAAAGAGCCTGACTTCTTTCATGATGAGCTCGCGTCTCACGAGGCCGAGTGGCGCGAGCATTTTCTGGAACAGGCCGGAGAATGCGCTCTGCCTTACCCAGCGGTCGCCGCTTTCCTGTGCTTTCGTGTAACCCTTGGCGTACAGCGCCCGCTGCAGTAAAGCTCCGATAACGATCAACGCCGCGGCGGTTGACCATAGCAGGTAGAGTGGCAGCACATCGGGCTCTTCGCCGAGATAGCTCATGATGGAGGTCTGCACCCACTCGCTCGGTAGCCACGGCGACGTCGGTGTCTTGAGAACGGAGATGAACTCGATGAGCGAGCGAAAGCCTTCCGGTCGCGCGAGTTGTTCCGGACGCATCAGCCGAAATAGCAGTATGACTCCGCCGGCCGAGAGCACTGCGATCACACTGAGGAGGTCTTTTGTGCGGCGAGCGGGGAAAATATTGACGAGAACGAGAGTGATCGCGGAGCCAAGCACTGTCGGCACCATCAGGAATGGAACGAACGTACTGATAACAACGAGTATGAACATCGGGCCGCCGTGATAGGCAACGCCGTACGCCGTGAACAAGGGAACGGCCATCAGCACGACCATCCAGCTCGAGTACGCGCACGTTTCAACGAGCTTCGCGGCGTAGAGTCGCAACCAGTCAACCGGCCCAGCAACAAGCAGGTCAAGATCTTTCGCGAGGAAGAATGTGGACAGCGCCGAGATGACGTTCGACAGCAGGAGCATTCCAAAAAAACTTACAAGAACTAAACCGAGCAGCTTGCCCGCGAGCAGAGGACCGATTTCGGATATCCCGCGAAAATAAACGAGCAGGCGATAGAGGATCGCGAAGATGAATCCCCAGAACGCGAAGCCGAGAATGCCAAGGAGCGTGAGCCGGCCAACTGCGCCAGTGCGTTTCTTTATCGCGCGAGTCCGCATGCTCTGCCATTTCGGCCAGAGCAGGTGCATGAACGTCGCCCCGTCAGTCGCCTCAGGCATCGAGCACATCCACAAACTCGCGCGCGGCGTTTTCGCCGGTGAGTTTCAGGAAAATCTGCTCGAGACCTTCAGTGCCGTTCGCAGAGCTCGCTCGCAGGTCGGCCATCGTTCCTAGAGCACGAATTTTTCCGCCCTGGATGATGCCAATACGGTCGCACATCGTCTCCGCGACTTCGAGCGTGTGCGTGGACATCATGATGGTGTGTCCGCGGCGCGTATACTCGCCGAAAAGATCCTTCAGGATTCGCGCGGCCTTCGGATCGAGACCAACCATTGGCTCATCGACGACGATCACATCGGGCTTGTGAATGAATGCGCTGGCGATGATCAGTTTCTGGCGCATCCCGTGACTGTAGCTCTCGACGAGCTCGTCGCGCCAGTTGTCGAGGTCGAACAAGCTCAGCAGCTCGTGACCGCGATGTTCGATGTCCTTTCCATTCTGGCTGTAGAGCCCGGCGACAAAGCGAAGAAACTCGGCGCCAGTGAGCTTTTCGTAGATGAACGGTCTGTCCGGGATATATCCGAGAACGGCTTTCGCGGCGATCGGATTCTTTGAAACGTCGATGCCACCGATGTGCACGGTGCCCGATGACGGCCGGAGAATTCCAGCAATCATTCTGAGCGTCGTTGTTTTTCCGGCTCCGTTGGGACCAAGAAATCCGAAGAGCTCGCCTTTGGGGACAGTCAGGTCAAGTGCGTCTACGGCCGTGAATGATCCGTAACGTTTCGTGAGTGCGTTGAGTTGTATCATGGCCCTCGTATGACGAACAGAGTGCCCTGTGGGTAAAGCACTAAGTTTTCGGCGTCGACTTCGACTTTGCCGGAAGTGCTGTCTTTCCGGGCATTGCCACAGTATCCGCCTTCGGAGAATGATCGATTTTCCAGTTGCCGAACGACAATTCGAACGTAGTGCGAGACAATGAGATTCCGCCCGGCTCGCTTGCGGCCAGAAGTCGTCCGGATGCATCGACCCAGACGGTCACAGGCGCATTTTTTCCTCCGATACGCCAGCCGCGAATAGAGGTTTGTCGAAACTTCACCCACTTGCCTGTCGCGGAATCGAGCGACGCGCTGTCAGGGACGAGAAAGAGGGAATCTGATTCGATCCTGAGCGTCGCCGGTTGAACTGTGCGGGATATCGGGTTGAAAATCGCAACGGAGATTGAATCGCCGATTTTTGGCTGCGCTTTGAGCATGAGTGGAAGCGGTGCCATTGTTGGAACGAACACCGGCAGTTGAGGCACTGATTCCTGGGTGATTGGCTTGCCCTTGTCGTTGGTTGCAGTGACCCTCAAAGTCTTGTCTTCGCCTTCCTGAACAACTCCGCGCAACGTGAACGGGGTGGGGCCTGCAACAGCCCGGATCACGAAATCGCGTAGCCTGAGCCCCCGGGTGAACCGCGCTTCGGAGCGCGCCTCGAGCTTGAGGACGGTGTTGCCAACTGGAATCGCGCCGCGCACGAAATCTACCGAGAGGATCCTGTCTTTCGTCGTATCGACCGTCGATGAGGCTGCGCCTATCTGGACACCCGACTGCTGCAACAGGTAGTAGTAAGTGTCCGGCGAGACGTGCATTCCCGCCTCGGCGAGAGTTTGCTCGGGCGCATGCGTTCCGTTGCGCTTGTACAGAAGGCCCAACCCTATCAGCCACAGAGCTACGACGGTAATTCCAATGACTTTGCGGTTCACGACAGCGTCAGGCTGGTCTCGCTGTTGATCCATCCAAGGTATCGCTCGAGGCCACCGGTCACTGGTATCGCGAGAAGCTCGGGCACTTTGTACGGATGCAGCTCCGCAAACGCGCGTCGCAGGCCCTCGATGCAGCCCGAACGCGTCTTCAGCATTACAACGGCTTCCTGTTCGTCTGCGATCTTGCCTTCCCACCGGTAGATGGACCGCGCTCCGCCGTGAACGGTACCGCAGGCGATCAGCCGTCGATCGAGAAGCTCGCGAATGAGGTTCACGGCCTCATCGGTATTGGCGATTGTAGTGAGAACGACGACTGCGTCAGTATGCGACAAACTTGGATTCCGCTTAGGAGTGGTCGAACATAATACGAGTTGCGGTCGGCGGGGTCACTGCTTTTCCGATTGCGAATACCGGGATTCGCAGTTCACTCCAGCTTGTCTTGAAGGGTGTAACCCGTCAACTTACGAAGCTATGCCAGAAGAAGCGCTGATCGTCCGCGGTGCGCGCGAGCACAACCTCCGCAACATCGACGTTACCATCCCGCGCGACCGGCTGACCGTCATCACTGGCCTGTCCGGGTCAGGAAAGTCGTCGCTCGCGTTCGATACCATTTACGCCGAAGGCCAGCGCCGGTACGTCGAGTCACTGTCGGCATATGCGCGCCAGTTTCTCGGCCTCATGGAAAAGCCTGATGTAGACTCGATCGAAGGGCTTTCGCCGGCGATCTCCATCGAGCAGAAGACGGCCGGGCATAATCCGCGCTCGACCGTTGGGACAGTCACCGAGGTTTACGACTACCTGCGACTTCTCTACGCTCGGGCGGGCACGCCACACTGCGCTAATTGCGGCCGCCCTGTTGAAAAGCAAAGCGCTGGACAGATCGCCGGGTCCATCCTCAGCTGGCCAGAAGGATCGAAGATCGAGATTCTTGCACCGCTGGTTCGCGGACGAAAGGGCGAATTCAAGGAGCTCTTCGAATCTGCGCGAAAGCAGGGATTCGTCCGCGCTTACGTGGATGGGGAGCTTGTCGAAGTCGCCAGTCCGCCGAAGTTGAATCGAAAGCTGAATCACAGCATTTCCGTGGTGGTTGACCGGCTCGCTGTTCGCGCCGAAGATCGCGCGCGCCTGGCCGACTCGGTTGAAACAGCTCTGAAACTCTCGGACGGGCTGATCGAAGTCTCGCGGCAGGACGATCATACGACGCACCTGTTCTCGGAGAAATACGGTTGCCCTGTCTGTGGCATCTCTCTGCCTGAGCTCGAGCCGCGTCACTTCTCCTTTAACTCACCATTCGGAGCCTGCCCTGATTGCGGCGGACTTGGCGTTCGGCGCGAGGTAAGCGAGCAACTGATACTCGGCGACGCGAGCATCTCTATTCTCGAAGGCGTCATTCTTCCGTGGGGCGAGCCCGATGGCTATCTGCGTAAGGTGATTCTGCCGGGATTGGCGAAGCAATTCCAGTTTTCGCTCAATGCACCATGGGGGGATCTCTCACAGCATACGCGCGATGTGATGCTGTACGGATCTTCGGGCAAGCGAGGTGGAAAAAGCGACGTCGCGGGGAAGTGGGAAGGCGTGATCGCGAACGTTCAGCGCCGATACAACGAAACCGAGTCGGATTCGATTCGCATCGGTCTCGACGACTACATGCAGGCGCGCCCTTGCACAACGTGTCATGGACGTCGTCTCAAGGCTGAATCGCTCGCAGTCACGATCGCCGACAAGAACATCGGCGAAGTGTCGGAGCTGCCGATCACCGGCGCTCTCAGTTTCTTCGAGTCGGTGCCTGTTCGTGAAAACAACAGTCCTGGACTCGACGCAGATATCGCGGGGCCGATTCTAAAGGAAATCAGGGAACGTCTTCGTTTCCTGAACGATGTTGGACTCGACTATCTAACGCTTGGACGATCTGCCGAATCGCTGTCCGGCGGAGAAGCTCAGCGCATCCGGCTTGCGACGCAAATCGGGTCGCGGCTCGTAGGTGTGCTTTACATTCTCGACGAGCCGTCGATCGGCCTGCATCAGCGCGACAACGCACGTCTTCTCTCAACACTTCGACATCTCCGCGATCTCGGCAACACCGTCATTGTCGTTGAGCACGATGAAGAGACCATGCGTGAGGCTGACTATCTGATCGATCTTGGTCCTGGCGCGGGGAAGCATGGCGGATTGGTAATCGCCGAGGGCACATTCGATGAAGTTGCGGCGCATCCGACTTCGATTACGGGAAAATATTTACGCGGCGAGATGTTCATTCCCATACCGGATCAACGGCGTCCGGCGGACCCAGCAAGGATGATTCGCATCGAGGGCGCGCGCGAGCACAACCTTCGGAACGTCAACGCCGACATTCCTCTCGGGGTGTTCGTCGCGATTACCGGTGTGTCCGGCTCGGGAAAGTCGACGCTGATTGAAGACATTCTTCACAACGCGCTCGCGCGGCATTTTTACAGGGCGCGCGTTGTCCCCGGTGCTCACGACCGCATCACCGGCTTGCATCACATCGACAAAGTCATCGATATCGATCAAAGCCCGATTGGACGCACGCCAAGATCTAATCCGGCCACGTATACAGGTCTGTTTACGCCAATTCGCGAGCTGTTCGCGGAAATGCCTGAAGCGAAGATCCGCGGATACGGTCCGGGCCGCTTTTCATTCAATGTGAAGGGCGGCCGCTGCGAAGCGTGTGAAGGTGACGGGCTTCTCAAGATCGAAATGCACTTTCTACCGGACGTCTACGTTCCTTGCGACGTCTGCAAAGGGAAGCGCTATAATCGGGAGACCCTCGAGGTGCGTTTCCGCGGGTTGAGTATCGCGGATGTTCTCGATCTGACAGTTGAGGACGCGCTGGCCTTCTTTGAGAACCAGCCGCGCATTTTCCAAAAGCTCTTCACGCTCAACGACGTCGGTCTCGGCTACATCCACCTGGGACAGAGCGCGACGACCTTGTCTGGGGGAGAGGCGCAACGGGTCAAGCTGGCGACTGAATTGTCGAAGCGGGATACCGGACGGACGTTCTACATTCTCGACGAGCCGACCACCGGATTGCATTTTGAAGATGTGAGGATGCTCCTCGAGGTGCTTCACCGATTGGTCGAGCGTGGGAATACAGTGTTGGTGATTGAGCATAATCTCGACGTGATCAAGACGGCGGACTGGATCGTTGATCTTGGTCCGGATGGCGGTTTCCGCGGAGGAATGGTGGTCGCGAGCGGAACACCAGAAGAGGTTGCCGAGGTACCGGAATCGTATACGGGCCAATTCCTGCGTCCATTGCTGGGCACCAAGTTGCGCCGAAAGGCGGGCTGAAACCGGAGGCCCACTACTATATGGTATCGTTGCTGGACATTATCGGTCCTGTCATGGTCGGCCCGTCGTCGAGTCATACCGCCGGGGCGTGCCGGCTTGGCCTTCTGGCTCGAGGCCTTGTCGGGGGCACACCTCATTCAGCGTTGATCGAGCTTCACGGGTCGTTCGCCAGGACGGGTGAAGGGCACGGGACCGACAAGGCACTTGTCGCGGGACTGCTTGGGTTTCGCCCCGACGATGAGCGGATCCGAACTGCCTTGCAGATCGCGGAGCAGGAGGGCCTCGATTATCGGTTCGAGAAGACGACTCTTTCGGATTCGGCCCACCCTAACACCGTTCGCATGACTCTGGAGCAGGGCGATCTCAAAGCCTGTCTCGTGGGGTCGTCGCTTGGTGCTGGCCGCGTGCTTGTGACCGAGATCGATGGGTACCCGGTCGAAGTAACTGGAAACTTCCACACCATTGCGCTCGTAGCTGAAGACAAGAAGGGCTCTATCGCCCGGATCACGAGCATTCTGGCCGATCACGACATCAACATTGCGACGTTGCGTCTGACGAGAAAGCAGAAGGGCGGTGACGCGTTCATGGTAATCGAGTGTGACGAGGCGCCCGGCGAGGGTGTTCGCGATGAGCTCAGGTCGCTTGAGTGGGTTCGTTGGGCCCGGCGTCTGGACAAAGTGAGCGGCGGCTAGGTGTACCGCTCATTGCTCGATGCGATTCGTGATGCCGAGGCGAGTGGAAAGTCGCTTTCTGAGGTGGCGCTTGCTTTGGAGTCGCAGGATCAGGGTCGTTCGGTGGAAAACATCCGGGCGTCGCTGAGACGCGCGCTCGAGGTGATGAGGGGTGCCATCGGCGATGGCATGACCGGCGATCTTC
>JANYKY010000183.1 GCA_025357975.1 Gemmatimonadaceae bacterium | reverse complement strand
CGACTGCCGACATCGAGAAGGGGATCGTCAAGGTCGTAGCAGACATCGCAGCGAAGCCAGAAGCCGTATTTCGCGCACTCACCGATCCGAAGGAGCTTGCAGAGTGGTGGGGAATGGATGGCATGTATCACACGGAGCGATGGGAAGTCGATCTTCGTCCCGGCGGAAAGTGGGTAAGTCACATCGCAATGCCCGAAGGTGCAAAGCCGATGACCGATCATGATACGCCTCAGCAGGAAGTTCGCGGCGAGTACATCACCGTCGATCCACCACGGCTTCTCGAGTACACGTGGTCGCCGAGCTGGGACGGTTTCAAGGTTACGACAGTTCGATGTGAAATCGAGCCCACGCCCACCGGGTCGCGGCTAACGCTCATTCACAGCGGATTCGGCGCTGAGGCGAAGATGGCGACCGATCACGCCGAGGGCTGGGTGCGTGTACTTGGGTGGTTCGTGAGCTACATCAGCAGCAAGAAATAGCGCTGACGCTAGAGCAGAAGTACAAAGTCAAAAGCGTTTTTAAGGATCAACAACGTGGAAAGGCCATCAGAAACAAACTACGAAAACGATTGACAACCAGAATCTTGTAATCGTTTCTGATGGCCGTTCAACGTCTTTTACGGAGGCCATGCGTCAGGTTACCGCGGCCATGCATGCGTGCTGAAGCGAAACAAAATGTCTCCAATCAAAAACGCTTACGCGGTCCCCTATTCTGTTACGGTTCCAACGCGGCTGGCTGCGCATAAGACTCCAGATAACCGCATCGCGCACACATGACTCATTCTCCGTGGTTATTGGCTTGAGGCGTCAGACATCGGCCGTTGCGGCCTCTCGGTATCTCACCACGCATATTGACCTGAATACCGCACTGCCGCGTTGCAATCCTACTTCTGATCCGTAGAAGCAGTATTGCGCTTTGACCGAGCGGCCAAGGATGGGAACGCGGACCGTCTTTTCGACTCCCGCAGGGACCGCTGCCCAAGTGCCGCCGCAGCCTCTACATAGCCGCCCGTGGATTACTCGCGGCGTAAGATCATTCTGGCGGCTGAAAAGTATCCTCTGCCGCACGGGCGGCGTTACTGACCGCCTCTCCGTTTCGCGTTATCGCGATGAGCCGTAGTGTGCTGCCTATCACAGCGGGCCGCAATTCCGGCCAGCACACATCGCCTCGCGATCACTCGCGATCAACAAATCGAACTGGGATGGAACTATGAAAACGCTAAGAGAAGTCACGATCTGTGTTCTTGTACCATTGGCGATACTGCTTGCAGGATGCAGCAGCTCTTCCGCCAATCCCACTGCGCCTTCGTCGACTACGAGCATTACACCCATCATCGCCAATGGAAGCTGGGTCGTGTCATCGCTCATGCAGCGAACAGAGGACAAAACGTCGCAGTTCTCAGGGTACACACTCAGGTTCGTTTCGACAGCCGGAGAAAGCGGAACCGTTACAGCTACGCGGAACGGATCGACCACATCCGGGACGTGGAGTCATACGCCTGCAGTGACGTACTACGGCGGGACCTCACAGGAAGCCATAGTTCTCAACCTCGGAACGTCGACGCCGTTCGATCGATTGAGCCACACGTGGAACGTGATATCGAGCACCAGTTCCAATCTCACCCTCGCGAGTCCCGAGGTGGTTGAAGACGCTCACTTGGTACTCGCCAAGCAGTAGAGCGCAATGCGCGAGGGAGTTATCGCCCGGTTTACAACGCTCTCCTGTTCAAAACGCTCTCCTGTTCGGTGTCGCTTGACTCAAGAAACCTGGGCCTATACAACGACCTCACATACAGAAAGTTGGATAGGCCCTTTGTGAATGCGTGGTTGCAGTCTCCTGATGCCGTTAATGCCGTTTCGCGTAAGTAATTCCTTCGTTCACGTGCATGATCGCCTGATCTACGAGCTTCATCGCGCGCGCACGATGTCCGCCCTTATCAGCCTCGGCCTCACCCAGATGCGTCTTGGCTGATTTGAGAGCGTCCAGTGCCATTTCCATGTGGGTCTGCTCTGGCGCCGCAGAAACTGCAGTCGATTTTCCAGCGATGAACGCGACGGCAATGAGAATTGCCACGACAATCCGCATCACCCAACGGATCCGTCCTGATTGCACCATCCAACACCCCCTGTCAAAATTTTTAAATTCAGCGAACGAAGTAGCATGTTCGACGGAACAGGATGCTGCAAGATGGCAACCTATCAGGCAATCGCGACGGCAAGAGTGTCCCTGAAAACCTCGAGGGCAAGCTCGACTTTCCCGAAGGGCGCCGAGACCTGAACGCCTTGCACCGAAGGGCGCACGCGCTCGAGCATCTCCCGGGCAATTGCGATTCCTTCCTGCACCCCGTGCTCCTTCGATTTCTCGTTGGCGCGGCGCATACGGTCGATGACATGCTGGGGCACGGTGACACCGGGCACTTCATTCGCCAGAAATTCTGCATTTCGTAACGAGACAAGCGGCCATACGCCCGCAATGATGGGAATGCGGTTCGTATCCAGCTTGGCAAGGAACGCCTCGAGCTGCTCCACATCGAACACCGGCTGAGTGATCGCGTACTCAGCCCCCGCTTCAACCTTCCACGTAAAGCGCCTCAGCTCGTGCTCGAGATCGATTGCGCCCGGATTCACACCTACCCCAATCGCAAACCTCGTCGGTGCACCGATCGCATTGCCGCCCGGATCGAGACCGTGATTGAGCTTGTTCACGAGGTTCGTCAACCCAATCGCATCGATATCGAAAACTGCAGTCGCGTTCGGATACGGGCCCATCTTCGGGGGATCACCCGTGATGATGAGCATGTTCTTCAGCCCGATTGCCGCTGCGCCGAGCAGGTCGGAAAGCATTCCGAGAAGGTTGCGGTCGCGGCAGCAGTAGTGCGTGACCGTTTCGATCCCTACACGCTGCTCGATGAGCAAACTCGTCAATAGCGCGCCCATACGACTTTGCGCGCGTGGCCCATCGGGGACGTTGACTGCATCGACCCCGGCATCCTTTAACGACTGCGTGTCGCGCAGCATCTTCGACGCGTCCACCCCGCGAGGCGGAACGATCTCAACCGACGTAACGAACTCTCCGCGCGCGATCTTGCCCGCAAAGTTGGATCTCTCAGCGAATGGAACCGGATCGACGCCCTTGTCTTCAGCCGGCATGACAGGGAATTCGCCTGTCCGACGCTCACGCCTCGGCACACGCGGCTGACGTGGCGACAGCGGACGAATGCCCTCGACCATCGCTTCAATGTGCTCGGGAGTCGTCCCGCAACAACCGCCGACAATCTTCGCTCCGGCGCGCACGAGGTGCGCGGCGTAAGTCGCCATGTATTCGGGACTCGCCATGTACATGCTGCGACCGCCGACTTCGCGCGGCATTCCGGCGTTGGGCTGTGCGCTTATCTTCTTCCGCGTGACTTTTCTCATGCTCTCTACCGCATCGAGAATGGTCTGCGGGCCCACTGAACAGTTAAGTCCGATGATGTCAGCGCCGAAAGCATCGAGAGCTTTTGCAATATCATCGGCGGAAGCGCCGTAGGGCGTGAGGCAGTCGGTGCCGATTGTCATCTGAGCGATGACGGGCATCGACGAATCGACTTCGCGAGCCGCGAGAATCCCCTGCTCTATCTCCGCGATATCGGCGAATGTCTCCAGCAGAAAAAAATCTGCACCGCCATCCTTCAAGCCTCTCATCTGCTCGGCGAACACATTCTTCGCCTCTTCATGAGATGTCGGACCATACGGCTCGAGTCGAACGCCGAGTGGTCCGACTGCGCCCGCTACAAGCACATTGTCACCAGCTTCTTCGCGCGCAATCGTCGCTGCCGCCATGTTGATAGCGTGGACTTGAGTCTCGAGACCATATGGCGTGAGCTTGATGCGACTTGCGCCGAACGTATTCGTCTCGATTATTTCAGCGCCAGCTTTTACGTATGCGCGATGCACTTCGCGAACGAGGTCTGGGGCGCGGATATACAGCTCGTCATAGCACTGATTGATGAAGACGCCCTTTGCGTAGAGCATCGTTCCCATTGCGCCGTCGAATACGACGATCTGCTCCGGATCGAGGAGACGCCGGATGAGGTCCTTACGATCCGTCATCCGTTGTTTCCTTTCACCACGTGGATGCCAGTCGTAACAACAGGCGCTGGTGAGCTCGGAGTCGTGACGTTATCGGGAATCGTGAATTCACCGGTGCCTACGCGCTCGAGCACTTCTCGAGCTTTGCGCCGGCTCGATCCATTCACCGCCGCGAGGATGCCGACTGTTGCGTAGATAAACCCTGGAATTCCCAGGCGTACGCCGACTCCCAGCCAGGCGAGTACGATCGAGAGAACTCCGACCGCGGCGAACGTCAGATAGTGACGGCTGTGCGTCTGCGCATCGTAGGCCGAGAGCGCGTCGATATTGAGTTGATTGCGCGATTTGTATGCGTGCCTGTAAAGAAGGGCAATCAGGAAAAAAACCAGCGTCCAGCCAAGTCCGTAAACGATGAACAGGGTACCTAGCTGATCGGCTTGAATTACAACACCGGCGTTGCCCGTGAAGTTCGCAACAATCGCGGTCGCCATGAACTTCAACGGATACACGTAGAACAAGACCGTAAACAGTAGAATCCCGTTCAGGATTATTGTGTAAGGGTCGCCGAGTGCGTAGCGGCGGAAAATGTTGGTGTGTGCGACCCAGATGAAGTAGAGGGCTGCGAAGCTCAGTGCGAAGGGAATAAAGCCATGCAGGTTCGTAAGCAGGTCGCTAAAGTCACGGGGGACTTCCAGGCTGACGACGAGAAGGGTGGCCGCAAACGCGAACATCGCGTCCGAGAACGCCTCGATCCGGGTGGATTCGTGTTCCCGGCTGGCGATCATGTGTCCGCTCGTGCTTCAGCGAGTGATATCTCGCCGGCTTCCGCGCGGTCGAGCGCAACGGCTGGATCGACCGATTCGGCCTCATCGGTTGTGAACTTCTTTGCGACTGCAGTGCTTTCTGCGCGCGCCCCGGCGTCGTCGATCATTCCGCGCACCGCATAGTATTTGGCTTCAGGATGGTGGATGATGACTGCCGCGGTACTCTGTTCGGGAAGAAGCTGGAACGATTCTGTCAGGTCCATATCCAATGCCTCCTTTGCGGGGAGAAGCTTGAACACAGTCGCGTGGTCGTCCAAGTCCGGGCACGCGCCGTAGCCCCATGAGTAGCGCTTGCCGGCCGGAGTGCCAAGCTCTTTTTTAATGCGGTGATGCATCCACTCGGCCGTTGCTTCGGCGGCTTCGACCGAAAGTCCGTGTGAGTAGAACGCTTCCGTGTATTCGTTGTTGCCCTGCAGCTTCTCGAATTGATGTGTCGCTTCCTTGCCGACTGTAACGATCTGCAATGGGAGAACGTCGACATCGCCCGACTCCGTGGAGCGTATGTAATCAGCGAGACAGAGTCGTTCGCGCCCAACCATGCGAGGAAAGTGGAACCTGGCGATTTCGCGAAGTGATCCGCCGTCGCTGGAGTACGCCGCGGGATCGTAAACGATGATGTCGTTGCCGAGTGATTGGACGGGGAAGTAGCCGTAGACGGCTTGTGGTTTTATCCAGCCGTTGGTTTCGGAGTCGGCTTTGAGCCGTGCCAGCGCCGGTTCGAATTCGGTTTTAATCGTATTGTCGTAGGCTTCGCCGGATCCCCGCGCGCCCCATTGAAGACGGTAGAGCTCGTCGAGGTCGAGGAGGTTGAAGACTTCGTCGATCGGGATGTCGCGGAGTACGCGCGTTCCCCAGAATGGAGGCGCGGGAACTGGATGTTCTTTGTGTTCCCGCTCTGCGGCCTTGCGCTCTGCGGCCGGTTTCTCATTCCCATCCTCATCGAGACGTTGCGCGGACACGCGTTGCTGAAAGTGGAAGGCGCAAATGCCACGCTCACCCGCGGCCGCG
>JANYKY010000168.1 GCA_025357975.1 Gemmatimonadaceae bacterium | reverse complement strand
GAAGGCACTCTCCAAGTCGAGCGAAGACAGATATCCGACAACCGTTGAATTCGCTCGTGCACTTGTCGCGTCACATCTATCGACACCTGACGGGAGCCTGCTCACCTCCGCCGGATCGGGAACTGCAAAATCGATTGCGGTTCTGCCGTTCATCAGCCAGAGCGCTGATCCTGAAGGTGAGTACTTCGCGGACGGGGTGGCCGAGGAAATCATCAATGCGCTGTCGAAGATCAAGGCGTTGAAGGTTTCGTCGAGAACGTCGTCGTTCTCATTCAAGGGAAAGAATGAGGACATTCGTGAGATAGGCCGAAAGCTCCAGGTTGGAACGGTGCTCGAGGGAAGCGTTCGCAAATCCGGAAAGCGACTGCGTGTAACTGCCCAGCTCGTCAATGCAGTCGACAACTCTCAATTGTGGGCCGAGCGTTACGACCGCGAAATGGAAGACGTATTCGTGATTCAGGACGAGATAGCGGCGAGCATCGTTTCGGCGTTGAGAGTCGTTCTCACGCCGGAAGAAAAGAAGGCAATCGAGCAGGTTCCGACGGCGAACGTGGAAGCGTATGAGTTTTATCTCAGGGGCCGACAGTTCTTTCACCAGCATCGGAGGCGTGCACTCGAGTTTGCCATCCAGATGTTCGACCGGGCAATCGAGCTCGATCCGGGATACGCACTTGCACATGCAGGCGTCGCGGACTGCTCATCTTTTCTTTACCAGTACTATCATGCGGCTCCGCAACACCTGAAGCGCGCCGAGGCGGCCAGCAAGCGAGCGCTCGAGCTGGCGCCACAGCTCGCTGAGGCACATGCGTCACGCGGTCTCGCGGTGTCTCTTACCGGGCAATTCGAGGACGCGGAGAGTGAATTCCAGGCCGCGATGCGTCTCGATCCGAAATCGTTCGAGGCCGCTTATTTCTATGGCCGCGCGTGCATGGCGGTGGGAAAATCGGCTGAGGCCGCGAACTGGTTCGAGCGCGCCGTCGCTGTGAGGCCTGACGATTTCGCCACTCACATGTTGCTCTCTAACGCTCTCGAAACCCTCGGCCGAACGGATGACCGGACAAAAGCATTGCGTCGTGGCTTCGACTCGGCGCGTAAGCATCTGGAGCTCAACCCCGACAATCCGAGAGCGCTCTACTTTGGCGCCATGGCGCTGTCAGGACTGGGCGAGTCCGAACGCGCTCGCGAGTGGAACCGTCGAGCCCTCAAAATGGAGCCGGATGATCCCGCGGTGCTCTACAACATTGCTTGTGTCTTTGCGCGTGAGAACATGGCGGACGATGCGATGAACGCGCTGAACAAGGCGGTCAACAATGGATTCGGACACTGGCAGTGGATCGAGCATGATAACGATCTCAATTCCCTTCGAGACGATCCGGGATTCATCGACCTGCTCGCACGTAAACCAACGGCATCGGCAGTATCGTGAGCACTGAATTACACAAAGGCCTCGAATCAGCGCTTATGTCGCGTTATCACCTGGACCGCGAGCTCGGCCGCGGCGGCATGGCGACCGTTTATCTCGCCACTGATCTTCGACACGATCGCCGTGTCGCACTCAAGGTGCTTCATCCAGAACTGAGCTCCGCACTCGGGCCGGACAGATTTCTTCGCGAGATCAAACTTGTTGCGCGGCTCAACCATCCCCACATCGTTCCGCTGTTCGATTCGGGAGATGCCGGCGGCCATCTCTATTATGTGATGCCCGTCGTCGAAGGCGAGACGTTGCGTGACCGCCTGCTTCGTGAAGGACAGATTCCGGTTGCCGAGTCACTGCAGATAGTGCGCGGCATTGCGTCGGCGCTCGACTACGCGCACAGACAGAACATCGTCCATCGAGACGTCAAGCCCGAGAACGTGATGCTCCAGGACGGTGAGGCGCTCGTGATGGATTTCGGAATTGCGAAGGCTTTGAGCACTGCCTCCGCTGACACACTTACCCAAACCGGAATGATGATTGGTACGCCGGCGTATGTGAGTCCCGAGCAGGCCGCTGGAGAACCCGTCATAGACGGGAGAAGCGACCATACAGTCTTGCGTGCGTCTTCTATGAGATGGTCTCCGGCCGAAAACCCGAAGGAGATTTTTTCGCCGACGGCATCGCCGATGAGATCATCACCGCACTCTCAAAGATCAAGGCGCTGAAGGTGTCATCGCGCACTTCGTCATTCAGCTTCAAGGGAAAGAATGACGATATCAGGGAGATCGGCCGGCGCCTGCAGGTAGGAACAATCCTCGAAGGAAGCGTGCGCAAGGCTGGCAAGCGGCTTCGGTTGACGGCGCAGCTCGTCAATGCCGAGAACAACGAGCAGCTCTGGGCCGAGCGCTACGACCGCGAGCTCGAGGATGTGTTCGAGATCCAGGACGAGATCGCGCAGAGCATCGTCGCAGCGCTCCGCGTCGTTCTCAGTGACGACGAGAAGCGGGCGATCGAGCAGCTTCACAGCCCGAACGTCGAGGCATACGGCTTTTATCTGCGCGGGCGCCAGTACTTCCATCAGCATCGGCGGAAGAGCCATGAGTACGCACGGCAGATGTTCGAGCGCGCGATCGAGCTCGATCCTGAGTACGCGCTCGCGCATGCTGGTGTCGCCGACTGTTGCTCCTTTCTCTATCAGTATTTCGATGCGTCGCCGTCGAACCTGAAACGCGCCGACGCGGCGAGTCGTCGCGCACTCGAGCTTGCTCCAGGCCTCGCTGAAGCGCATGCGTCACGCGGCCTGGCGGTCTCCCTCAGCGGTCGATTCGACGAGGCGGACACAGAATTCGAGATGGCGATGAAGCTGGATCCAAAATCGTTCGAGGCCGCCTATTTCTATGCACGGTCATGTGTGGCGCAGGGGCGCAATGCGGACGCAGCTAAGTGGTTCGAGCGCGCAATCGCAGTAAGACCGGACGACTACGCATCGCTTGCCTTGCTTGCCGGCGTTTATGGCTCTCTCGGACAACCGGACAAGTCCATCCAGACTTCGCGCCGCGCGTATGACACCGCCAGAAAGCATCTCGAGCTGACTCCAGACGATCCGCGCGCACTCTACATGGGCGCGATGTCCCTCACTGCGCTCGGCGAATCCGAAAAGGCGAGAGAATGGAACCGGCGAGCACTCGCAATGGATCCCGATGATCCGTCAGTTCTCTACAACATCGCCTGCGCGTTTGCGACCGAGAATCAACCAGCAGAGGCTCTTCAGGCACTAACCAAGGCGCTCGACAACGGTTTTGGACATTGGAAGTGGATAGAGAACGACGTCGACTTCGATTCGCTGCGTACCAATCCCGGTTTCGTGGCCTTGCTTGCTCGCAAGCCTCTTGAGACTGACATGGGGACAGCATAGGAATGCACAAGGGATTAGAGGATGCGCTCTCAGCATCGTATCGGGTCGATCGGGAGCTGGGCCGCGGAGGGATGGCAACTGTTTACCTCGCTCACGACATTCGGCACAATCGTCGAGTGGCGTTGAAGGTGCTGCATCCCGACATGAGTCACTCCATCGGACCTGATCGATTTCTGCGCGAGATCCAACTCGCCGCGCAACTGAATCATCCGCACATCGTCCCGCTGTTTGATTCCGGCGGGGCCGGCGGTTTCCTTTTTTATGTGATGCCCGTGGTCGAAGGCGAGACTCTACGCGACAGGCTTCTGCGCGATGGACAAATTCCCGTTGAAGAATCTCTGAACCTCGTCCGGGGAATTGCCGCCGCGCTCGACTATGCACATCGACAGAACATCGTCCACCGCGACATCAAGCCGGAGAACGTCATGCTCCAGGATGGCGAAGCAGTCGTCATGGATTTCGGAATTGGAAAAGCGGTCAGCATGGCGTCAGGTGACACACTGACTCAAACCGGCATGGTAGTCGGCACTCCCGCATACGTGAGCCCGG
>JANYKY010000268.1 GCA_025357975.1 Gemmatimonadaceae bacterium | reverse complement strand
CCTCGCGGTGCGCGGCACCGCAGATGCTTTTGCGGCTTTCACTGGTTTTGTGCTCCGTCCGAGTGTGTCGGAAAAAGCCGACTTCGTCGCTACCTCATTCGCCGAGCTCGACAAGGTCGTGCTCGGCGATACGTGAGTTTGAGGTAGCTGGCGCTATTATTTCCCCTGCTCGAAGACGACGTCCACCGGTATTCCTTTCGTTTTCAGACCACCGAGGTCGCGCTGCAGCTCGGCGGAAATGGTCCCGTACTGTTGTTGAAATGCGCCCAGCCCAGCGTAATCACCGTCGCCCTGTAGTGTAAGGATCTTCGCAGCCAGAGCATTCATGCCGGTCGCCATTTTGGGGAAGTCAACGCGGTACTTGCCGGTGCCTGCGTTGCGTGTGAAAGCTCCCTGCTGCTGAAGGAAGTTGAACGCGGCGATGTTCGCCCTGCCGTGCGCATCAGCACCGCCGAATCTTACCGAGCGGAAGAGGCTTGCGAGAAAGCTGACGTAGTTTCCCCTGACATCTTCGCCGGGCAGCTGACCCTGCTTGTTCAGTGTCTGAACCATGTAGAGTCCGAGGATATCTGCCTTCCCTTCTTCAACTGCGCTGAAGCGTTCTTTCAAGGCAAGCCGAACAGTGCCTTTGCCACCGAGAGTGTTCTTGATTCCCAGGCCGTGGGCCACTTCGTGGAACATCGTGTTCTCGAAGAACGCGTTGAAGTTGAGCAACGGAAGTTGATCATCGGCAATCAGGGCTTTCGCGATAGGCATCATGATCTTGTCGAACTTTGCCTGCATTACGTTCTTGAGCTGAAGGCGGCGCGTGCCTTTTTTCAGCTGCACCTGCTCGTCGTTTGGAAGATTGATCGCAATTGTCTTCGCGCCCGCGTTTGCCTGGCCAGCGTAATAGATCGCGTCGTACGCGTTCAGATCCGAATCGGTACCGGGCTTCTCCTGCTTGTACTTGTCGGCGACGGGAAGTCCGCCTTGGAGAGCAGGTAGCATCGATGCGTACTTCGCGAGGCGCTGGCTCCAGGCTTTGTCCTTGACGAGCACGTAAGCCTCGTTCGCGGCTTTGTATCCGAACAACTCATCCTCGTAGGTCTCGATCGGTCCGATGACGATGTCGAGCCGGTTGTTCTTCATGTCCATCCACGCGAGGTCGCTCGGTTGATACTGATCGTCGAGAAGCGCCTTCGCGCGGAGCTGCAGATATTTTCTCAAGCCCGGATCTTCAGCGAGTGCCGCGGCGGACCGAAGTTTTTCTGCCGCGATCGCATTCTGTTCCTTGAATGCCTCGTGGTATGGAACTGCGGTGAGACCGCCGTCGGGAGAACGGCGTACCAGTGTATACAGATCCTTCAGCGAATCCGCGCGAGCGGGTGGGCCTTTGGCCACAGCCGCGAGGAATTCGTCTTTAGTGATGTCCTTCGGATAAAGATTCGCGCCGGGCGCGCGTGGGCCGACTTCCGGAACAAACGGCGCGTTGTTGTCCAGCCGGTCATACGGACCGTAGTTGATATCGATGAAGCCGCGCACGCCGGGATCGCTGACTTGCGACACCAGCGAATCCCGCGAGCCGTACGTCTGCATCCAATAGATGGGATCCATCGCCTTTGCCGCGTCAATCAGGAGCGGCAGCATTTGTCTCTCTTTCGCCGTTAGAGTTGACGTGTCCGCAGCCAGGGCCACCGTGGTGTACTCGGAAATTCTCCGTTGCATGTCAGGAGCGGCCGTGGCCTGCGTCCTGGACGAATCGGTACGCGCCGCCGGTGTAGGCTTGTCGCAAGCGGACTGCACGAAAATTGTCAGCGTAGCCGAGGTCGCAAGCAAACTTCTCAATCTCATGCCAGATTCTCCGTATGGCGTTTTCGTGCCGGTGTTCCCGATCTATCCAACGTGACTGTGAGTTGCGGGACGATATGCGCTCTCCAGTCCTATCGCTAGGAGATTGCGTACATGAATCACACCCGGTTCGGTCGTTGGTCCGCGTCCATCGCAGTACCCCTGCTCTTTTTTGCCCTTAGCGCAGAAGCACAGCAGCGCGCATCCGAGGGAAGTCTTTCCGGCACGGTAGGGACCGATGACGGAGCAGTAATCGCGGACGCTGCAATACATGTATCGCGGCTCGATGGCGGTGGCGCAGTGGATGGAGTGAGCGATGCTTCCGGTCACTTCGCCTTGCGAGGATTATCGCCCGGACTTTATCGCCTGAGCGCACGGCGCCTCGGATTTCGCGAAGCACAGCTTTCACCGCTCCGCGTAATAGCGGGCCAGACTGGTCAGCTTCAGATCACGCTCACGGCGTCAGCGACGCAGCTCTCGACGGTCGAAGTGAGGGAGACTGCCACGTCCATCGATTCGAGAACGACCGAGCTCTCGCAGCGGATTCGGGTCGAAGATGTAAAACTCGTCCCGATGGGCAGGACAGCGGCGGGTTTGATCGAACTCGTTCCCGGCGTGAATAATGGGTTCGTCTGGGGCGGCGCAGGCCAGGCGGCTAATAACTACCAGGTCGATGGCATTGCGATGAGTCATCCGGGTACAGGCGGAGATTTCGTTGCGCCAAGTATCGACTGGATCGAGACACTTGAGGTGAAGGGCTTGGGGGCTGGCGCGGAATACGGCGATTTTCAGGGTGGTCTCATCAATGCCATCACAAAAACCGGCACGAACAAGTTTCGCGGAACATTCCGCACGAATTACATCTCTCCAAGCCTGACAGCCACCAACATTCTTCCAAACGAGGAAGGCGCGGAGCAAACGATGCGACGCGAAGTCAGTGGTGAGATCAGCGGGCCAGTCATCCGGGATCGCCTTCATTACTTCATCGGTGGAATACTGATCGACAGGGAGGTCGCCGTTCCAAATCTTTCGACGCCAGACCTGACCGATTTCCGATCTGTTCAGCAGAGTCTGCGCGACGCGAGGGGAATTGCGAAATTGACGTTCTCGCCTACTGCGCGGGACCGCATCGATGCGCTCGGAAGCGTGACGCGAGCAACAACGGGCCACTCCGATATCACGGGCCTCGATGACCCCTCGGCATCGACCCGCATTGTGGATCCGACAAACGTCTACGAGGCCGGCTGGATGCACACCGGCAATCACAGCTCGCTGAACGCACGTGTTGCCGGCTTCAGCTCGAGCGAGTCGCACCTTGGTTATGCGGGTGACAATGTTCCTGGAATTCAGGTCTACCGACTTGGCCGGCAACCGCTTTTCCAGAATTCGCCGTTCAATGAGCGGTTGAAGCCAACAAGCATTGGTGGAAACGTCACCTACAAGCGGGAAAGCTCTTTCGGAGGTGCATCCAACCAGCTAGTGCTTGGAAGTGATTATCGCCGTGGCACTTTCGAAGACACGCGAACCCGCAATGGAGGACTTACCTGGCTTCCATATCCGAACCAGACCACAGGCTTGATCGACGTCACGAACGCAGCATCATGGCCGGACGCCGCCAGCGAATGGGGCGGGGAAATTCACCTTAAATCCGATGTTGAAGACGCCGCCGTTTTCTTCCAGGACTATCTCACGCCGATTCCAAATCTCACCATCAGTGAAGGCGCGAGATATGGGCGCTGGACTGGATATCTGACTCCGGTTCAGTCAGCGGGAACGCGTTTTCTCGCTGCCCGCGCTCAGGCAGTGGATCCGCGAGTTGGATTGTCGTGGGATATCGGCGGCCGCAATGACCTTGTCATCAAGGCCCACTGGGGTCGTTATCACCAGGGAATGAATTCGGTCTTTTTCGATCGTGCCGAGGGTGCGGACGTGTACAGCAACGAGCGTACGTATCTTCAGGGACCACCGCTGACGGATCCGCGCACGACGTTCACACCGGAACAGCGCGATGCGAACATTGGAACATTCACCGGTTTCTCACCGACTTTTGTTGAGTCCATCCTCAATGAAGCGGGGAAGGTCGAAAATTATCGTCAGCCTTATGTCGATCAGTCTCTTCTGAGCGTCGAAAAACGCTTTGGGTCAAGATGGAAGGCCGAAGTTTCGTACGTGTTCAGAGTCAACCGTGACATTGTTGGACTGGTCGATCGAAACCGGCTCGCGGACTACAGCAAGTTGACGAACCTCGCCGTGAAGGATCGCGCTACGGGACAAACGATTTACGATGAATACGGCGCGCCGCTGGTACTACCGGTGGTCTGGGTTGCGAATAATGATTTGCGCGCTGACCTCATAACCCGCGCGAGCGGCAGATTGAGGTTGCCGCCGACACCCGGCTACACGTTCGCGGACATTGACAGTCTATCGTTCAATCCCGATGTGGCGCTTACGACGGTACCGGGCGCCAAGCGTGTCTATCACCAGGCGGTTCTTTCAATCAGAACCGAACAGCCGTCGTGGAACGGCTCATTGTCATTCACAGCGTCGAAACTCACTGGAACAGTCGGCGGAATCACAGGATTCGGCACAACCGGGACGTCGTTCTCGGCTGGACCTGGCGTTCGGCCAAACGAAGCAATCAATCTTGAGGGACGGCTCCCAAACGTGCCCGCATTCGATACGAAATTGTGGGTCAGCGGAAACCTTCCGCTGCACCTGCGTGGCGGAGCGTTCGCAACGTACACTCTCGGCGAATACATCACTCCGCAGTTTAAGTTCACTCCGCGATTCGCACTGCAAGCGTCCGACAAGACATTCCTGGGCGACAACCTTTTTCATGGAGTGCTTGGGCAAACGATTTTTCTTGAGCCGCGTGGAGCACGAAAGTATCCGTCGCACATGAATCTCGACCTCCGTCTCGAGCGAGCGTTTGCCCGATCGTTTTCTTTGACGGCGGACTTGTTCAACACCCTCGCTTCGGGGGCCATCATCCAGAGGAATCTTACGGTGAACGATCAGGTCACCAACGATCCTACTTCGGTTTTTGGCGCACCGCGGCAACGAGTAAATCCACTGGCGCTACAGGTTGGATTGAGGCTGGATTTCTAACGGAACAGCGATTACAACTTCACCTCTCTCTCCGACGCGGTCTGATTTGCGATATGTAATGAAGCAGAAACTTCTATCGTGGGGTGATGATTTCTATATCCGCGATGAGAACGAGCGCGACATTTATTTTGTGGACGGGAAGGCGTTCACGATCGGCGACCAGCTTTCGTTTCAGGACCTCCAGGGCAACGAGCTCGCATTCATCAGGCAGAAAGTTCTGTCCTGGGGACGGACCTACGAGCTGTATCGTGCCGGAGTCATTGCCGCAGTTGTAAAGAAGGAATTGTTCTCCCCGTTTCATCACACTTTCAATGTCGACGTTCCTGGTCCCGATGACTTGAAGGCTGAGGGAAATTTCCTCGACATGGAATACACTTTCACCCGCGGCGGAAATGTCGTGGCGACAGTTTCGAAGCAATGGCTGGCCCTTGGCGACACTTATGGAGTCGATGTGGACGATACCGAAGACCAGGTCCTCGTGCTTGCGTGCGCTGTGATCGTCGACATGTCGTGTCACGGAGACGGGCGCCGGCGCTAGATTCAGGGATGGACATTTACCTGACCGCCCTCGCCCTCGGAGGTGTTGGACTGGTCGGAATGGCTGTCGGCGGCCTCGGTCGTCACGGTAGTGGCCCGCACGCTGGCTCCGGTCATACCGCGGCTGGGCATGGTGGCCACGTGCACGCGGCGCACTCACAGGGCCAGCCCAACCCGCTGGTGGCGCTGATGTCGCCGAGGGTTCTCTTCAGCGTGTGCCTCGGAGTTGGAACTGCCGGCCTGGTGCTTCGCGACTTTCTGGGTGGCCCGCTGCTGTTTGCGGCATCCCTGGCCGTCGGAATTCTTTTTGAGCGATTCGTCGTCTCGCCAATGTGGAATCTCGCGTTTCGCTTCGCATCCAATCCTGCTGCGACACTCGAAGGCTCGCTCATGGACGAGGCGACCGCAGTTACTGCGTTCGACAGGAACGGCCAGGGCTTGATTGCCGTCGAACTGGATGGACAGATGGTGCAGCTACTCGGCACCCTCCAGACGGGCGATCGTGAAATGAAAGTAAAGGTTCCGGCAGGATCACGTCTTCGCATCCAGGAAGTCGACGCTGCGCGTAACCGCTGCACCGTTTCGCTCATATGAGCGAAACGCACTTTGTCTGTACAGGGAGGTCTAAATGAGTGGGATTGCATCCAGCGGCGCGCTTGTGATCGGCGTGGTCGTCTTTGTCCTGATAGCAGTGCCGGTAATCGTCGCGAAGTTTCTTCGCAACGTCGAAGCCGGTGAGATTCGCCTTGTGAGTTGGCTCGGCGGCGGAACGGTCATCTACCGCGGGCCCGGAAAATCCAAGGAGATTCCGCTTCTCACTACCGGCACAACGATCTCGAGCAAGGTCATCAACGTCGACCTCGACATTACGGACCAGACAGCAGACATCGACGAGAACGGAACACCTCGGCCCATCAAGGTGCGTGTTCTGGCGAGCGCGATTGTTTCGGTCGGCGATAGCGACATGCTCATCAGGACCGCCGCCAACCGCTTTTTCTCGAAGAAAGAAGCGGATCAGGTCAACACGCTTACCGACCTGCTGTCGAGTTCCGGCCGCCGCGCGATCAACCTTCTCACGCATGATCAGCTTTTCTCAGCTAAGGCAACGCCATCAGCTTCGAAGTCGCTGCTCGGACCGTCGAGCGGCACGCTGCCCGTGAAGATCGCGCCGGCCCCGATCACTGTCCGTGAAGGCGACCCGATGGCAATCGAGGATGACGACGATCCGCTCGCTGTAATCATTCGCAAAGCCTGCTCACGCGAGCTCACCGATCTCGGACTCATCTTCAATTCTCTCAACATCAAGATCGTTCAATCCGAAGTTGCTGAAGCCAGACGCCGCCAGTCGGCGGCAGAAGCGCAGGCGAACGCGGAGATAGTGTCAGCAATGCAGGCTCGGCGCGCGAAAGAAGCGCAGCTCGACGCCGAGCGCGCTATCTCGGACAAACAACGAGAGCTCGAGCAGACCAAAGCTTCGAACGCCGGCCTCATCGCGCAGGCTGAAGCAAAGCGCCAGGAAGCCGCCGGCCTGCAGCGCACCGCTGAGCTCGACGCGACGCAAATTGCTCAGGCGAGAGCAGACGCAGCAATCGTTCGCCTTCAGGCGGAAGCTGCAGCCGATGCGGAAGCAATTCGCATCCGTCGTATCGCAGACGCGACGGCGGAGAGCATCCAGAAGGTAAATCAGGCCATCGCAGCTGGTGGCGAGAGTTATTTCCGTTATCGCCAGATAGAGATGCTGCCACAGATTGCTCCGGCGATCGCGGATGCGCTTGCTGCGGCCAGACTCATCACTATCTCGAGCGGTGAGACCGGGGCGGCCGAGGTTACGGCGAACAACATGGTCAGTGTGATACAAACCGTTCTTGCAGCTCAGATGGTCGCGAAGGGCGGAATGCTGGATCGAGACAGGCCTGAGTCGAATGGTGTTCCAGTCGACAGAATTGCTGCTCCAACCTTCCCGCGTCCTCCAAAAAACGATGAGGATCCGCTTCGTAAGTGGTAGGCATCCACGGAACGATCAGCCGGCGAAAAGGTATGAATCCGGACGCGGCAACGGGGCGTTTAATACGTGTCGTACAAACTCAGGAATAAGGATTCTTTATGAATAGATCTCTTGGAAAAGCAGCGCTTGTGATGTTCGGAGTTGCCGCGGGCTTTGTTTTCCTCACACGCACGAGTTCTGCCCTGGTTGCTGCGCCTTCCGCAGTTCCAGCGCCTGCCGTTGATAATCCCCTGGCTTCGGCGCCTGGGCAGGAAACCGCCGTCTTCTCCGGCGGTTGCTTCTGGGGAATTCAGGCCGTGTTTCAGCATGTGAAGGGCGTGAAGTCAGCGGTTTCGGGATATGCCGGCGGTACTGTCGCCTCGCCTTCTTATGAAGAGGTGAGCACTGGGACGACTGGGCACGCCGAATCTGTCCGAGTAACGTTCGATCCGTCCAAGGTCTCTTACGGCCAACTGCTTCGCGTTTTCTTTTCTGTCGCACACGATCCAACGCAGCTTAACCGCCAGGGACCAGATGAGGGCACGCAGTATCGCTCAGCGATTTTCTATACGACGGACGCCCAGAAGCGAATCGCCGCCGCTTACATCGCTCAGCTCGGGAAGGCGAAGGTTTACAACCGCCCGATCGTAACCATGCTTGAGTCGGCACGTTCGTTCAACGTCGCCGAGTCGTATCATCAGAACTACGCGACGCTTCACCCGAACGACATGTACATACGCATCAACGATGCGCCGAAGGTCGAGAACCTGAAGAAGGATCTCAGCCAGCTCTACAAGCCAGAGATCTCAGCCTGGCAATAGAAAAGCCACAAGCCACAACCCACAAGCCACAAGCTGCCTCTCGCTTGTGGCTTTCTTTTAGTGCAATGGGGTGAGTGACTGGGCTGAAGGCATCGGAACGGCCATCGTATTCTTGGGATGACCTGAGCCCGCGTGGCACGTTACGCATGACACTCGCGTGTAATCTTCGTCGAGCTCCTTCATATTCGCGAGCTGTACCGAATTGATGTAGTTAGTCATCACCTGCATGTCACGCGCGTTCCTCTTGTTCTTGCGCGTATCTCCGTCGTACTGCCCGATGACGTGACAGTTCGCGCAGGTATAGCCGAGGCCACGGCCGTAGATCGTATCCATTTGCCTGACGAATTCTCCGGCCGGCATGTCCTTGAGAACCTTCACGTTCTTGAAAACTGTTCCGGCTGGCTGATTCTCGCGGCCCGCAATCGCGACGAGGATCGAATCAACCTGCTTTCGTCGCATGGTGTCCTGAACCATCGGATTCGGCGGGCGGCGCCCGGCGCCACCCGGACCACCGGGAAACCCAGGTCCGCCGGGGCCTGGCGGCGCAATCACGACCGCGCCAATCGGCGGGGTGGCGACAACATTGCCCTGCCCTGACGGCGACGGCTGAGAGGTCGGATGCGGAGTGCAGCCCGCGAACAGGGCTGCGGCAACAAGAACGAGTTGAAACCTCGTGCGCTTCATTCAACTTCCTCGGCGACGTTAAAAAAAACCAAACAGATTCTGACCGCATACGCGCCAGACTGCGAGCGCGTTGAAGATTAAGCCGAGCGGTCATTCGCGACGGCGTGCCAGCCCTTCGCGCCGGCGACGGAAACCCTCCGCTTCACTGTCGAGTCTAAGAACCAGCACTTTAACGAGACTCATGACACTTCGGCGCATCCTCTACATTCTCGCGGCTGCCTTTCTCCCTGTGGCTGCAGCACCATCCTGCATGCACGCTCAATCAGCGGATGTCATCAGAGGCCGAGTCACGGGTCCGGACACCGCTGCGATGGAAGGGGTAGCGGTAACAGTGACTTCGATCGCGGGCAACGTTACTCGCACGGCGCGCACTGATCGCAACGGTAGATTCACTGTGACGTTCCCCAGCGGTGACGGTGACTACATGGTCTCGTTTGCTGCGCTCGGCTATGCCGCGAAGAGGTTCGAGGTAAAACGCAACGCGGATGAAGACATCTTGCTGGCGAACACCAGGCTCGCGCGCATCGGCACCATTCTCGACCCGGTGAGAGTTACCGCAGATCGTCAGAAAGTGCAGCGAAACGACGTTCCACCTGATGTCAGCGGAACGGAGCAGTCGCTTAGCAACTCCGCTGTCCCCGCGAACCTCATGGGAGACCTCGCAGCAATGGCGGCTTCCCTTCCGGGGGTTCAATCCGTCGCCGGTCAGGACGGCGGCGATAACGGCTATTCGGTCCTTGGTCTTGGTGCGGATCAGAACAACACAACTCTCAACGGCATGAGCTTCGGGGGGTCGAGTCTACCGCGAGATGCGTCGGTCAGTAGCTACCTCATCACTTCGCCGTACGATGTTTCGCGCGGGGGTTTCAGTGGGGCCCAGATGAGTCTTCGCACTCGATCAGGATCGAACTTTCTTACGCGCGGAATGAGTTTGAACGTGGACGCGCCACAGCTTCAATGGACCGATCGCGCGTCGCAAGCGCTTGGACAGCAGTTCAGCAACTTGTCGCTCGGTGGCACGATGTCGGGTCCCATCAAGCTCGACAAATCGTTTTATAATGTTGCGTATCAGCTTGGTCGTCGCTCAAACAATCTGCAAACTCTGTTGAACACCGATGCGAACGGACTGCAAGCTGCGAGCGTATCGGCAGATTCTGTATCGCGACTCTTTTCCATTCTCAACAGCGCCAAAGTCCCTTTCTCGGTCGGCACTCCGCCAACGGATCGCATCGCTGATTCGGGCTCGTTGTTCGGTAGTTTTGATTTCGCGCCACCGTCATCGACCTCTGGTCAGGCGCTAAACCTGTCGGTGAATGGAACCTGGGCGAAGCAAACTCCGACTTCAGTTTTTCCGACCGAGCTCCCCGGCCACAGTGGTGATCGAACGAACTGGCGCGGCGGCGTTCAGGCCAGGCAGAACATGTATGTCGGCGTCGGCATCCTCAGTGAGACGTCACTTGGACTGAGTGCATCACGCGCATGGGGAAGTCCCTACCTCGTGCTGCCGACAGGTACGCGTCAATTCCGATTTCCCGGATGGGTCAAGTGGCGTCCAAAACCTCATTTTCGGTGGAAGCCAGTCACTGAACGGCACGCAGACTACCACTTCTGCCGGACTCCTCAATCAGCTGTCATGGTTCAGTGCCAATAACAAGCACAGGCTGAAGCTGACGGCGGAGTTTCGGCGCGATGGCTCGGTCCTCCAGCAGGCGAACAACACACTCGGCACCTTCTCCTTCAACTCTCTGTCTGATCTGCAGAAGGAGCTGCCCTCGAGCTTTACGCGGCAGCTTGGATTTCAGCGACGTGACGTAAGTCAGCTTGTAGCTGGCCTCTCGCTCGGCGATTCATGGAGAAAGACCGACAATCTCCAGATACAGTACGGCCTTCGTGCGGATGGCAATCGATTCCTGAACAATCCTGCGCCCAATTCCAACATCGAGTCGATTTTCTCAGTGAGAAACGATTTGGTGCCGAGCAGACTTTATCTGAGTCCCCGAGCCGGATTCTCCTGGGCCTATGGACAGGCGCCTCAGGTTGCCGGATTCGAAGGCGCGTCTCGCGGCCCGCGCGCAATCGTCCGCGGCGGTATCGGAGTGTTTCAAAACACGCCGTCGACGAATCTCGTTGGAACAGCTCTCGACAATACTGGGCTATCGAGCGGCGTACAGCAGATCACTTGCATCGGTGCAGCAACGCCCATTCCTGACTGGGCGGCATATGCGTCGAATTCCGCGGTGATTCCGAGCCGCTGTGCGGACGGCACAACGGGCTCGGTGTTCTCGAATGTGGCGCCTAACGTTGCATTCTTCGCGACGGATTATCACGCGCCGAAGAGTATGAGGTCGAATCTCAACTGGACTGGTGCGGTGCTCGGGAACAGGTTGAGCGCAACGCTCGAAGCCACGTATTCTCTCAACTTGAATCAGCAAGGAATCACCGATCTCAATTTTAACCCGGTGACGCGTTTCGTTCTTCCCGGCGAAGATGCGCGCCCTATTTTCGTCAACCCCACCAGCATAGTTCCAACGACTGGCGCAGCCGCGTCTTCGGATGCCCGGGTGTCGCCGCAGTTTTCGCGCGTGACCGAGCTCACATCGGATCTCAAGTCCGAGAGCCGCCAGGCAAGCATTCGTCTCTCACCCACCTCATTTTCGACAAGTCTTAGCTGGAGCTTCTCGTACGTCTACTCGAATGTGCGAGAGCAGTTTCGGGGGTTCAGCAGCACAGTCAGCAATCCCCTGAGCACGGAGTGGGGAAGATCTTCGCTCGATTCGCGACACCAGATTGTCTACAACGTTGGGTACAACTTTTTCGATTTCCTTCGAGTGAGCTGGTTCGGGCAATTTCGATCAGGATCGCCATACACACCGATGGTGGCAGGCGACGTCAACGGCGATGGCTACAACAACGATCGCGCGTTCATTCCAACGGCGGCTGACACTGACCCTGCACTCGCCACAGGAATACGGTCTTTGCTCAATGATGGATCCAGCAGCGCGAAGAGCTGCGTCCAGAGCCAGCTTGGAAAACTCGCGGGGCGCAACAGCTGCCAAAGCCCATGGATTTCAAGTGCCTCGATGGCGCTGTCGTTCAACCCACTGAAAGTTCGGATGCCGCAACGCGCGACTTTGTCGTTTCAATTATCAAATCCGCTCGGCGCAGCCGACCTGCTGCTTCACGGAACCGGAAACCTTCGCGGGTGGGGACAGCCTGGATTTCCAGATCAGCAGCTTCTTTACGTACGCGGTTTCGATCCGCGGACAAACCGATACAAGTATGAGGTAAACCAGCGATTCGGATCGACCAATCAGGCGCTCGGATCATTCCGGTTACCGGTTACGCTTACTGCGATGATGCGGTTCGATGTGGGGCCGACACGCGAAAAGCAGCTTCTTACGCAGCAGCTCGATCGCGGGCGTCGCACGGAGGGTACGAAAGTGCCCGAGCCAATGCTGAAGGCGATTTACGGGAGCGGTGGTATTCCAAATCCCATGGCGACGATTCTTCGGCAGCAGGATTCGTTACGCCTGACGGGAGCACAAGCTGACAGTCTTGCGACGATGAACCGCACCTACACCATTCGGAACGATGCACTGTGGTCGCCGATTGCGCGGGATTTCGCGAACCTGCCAAACGGTTACGACAAGAACGAGGTGTACACGCGCTATATGGCCGCGCGAGGGGCAACGCTCGATGAGCTAACCGCGCTCGCTCCGGCGATAAAGGGTTTGTTGACACCTGACCAGCGTCGCAAGCTGCCCTCGTTTATTGCCAGTTACCTGGAGCCGCGCTATCTCGCGTCGATTCGCTCTGGTACCAACGGCTTCACCGCAACACCGGGATTCAGCGGGGGCGCGCAGCAGTTTGGCGGGGCTGTCTTTGTCAGCGCCGGTGGAGGATCACAACAAATCATCATCAGGCAGTAATGACACCGAACGCCATTCACACTCTTTCTCAAGAACAGTCATGAAAATAAGAACGCAGTTGACGTCTATTGTTTTACTGGCCGGCGCCGCCTTACCTGCAGGTGCGCAGCAACGTCCGGCAGTACGCCAGCTTGGCGCCATAGTCAGCAAGTCGGGTGAGACGTTCGTCAACGTCACCGCTGTGCGGCCTCTCTCGAATGGCAGCGTGCTTGTAAATGACACAGGCGGCCGGCGCGTGCTGTTATTCAATCCGCAGCTTACCTCGTTCACCATTGTCGCTGATTCGACAAGCGCTACCGCAAACGCCTACGCTGGCAGGGTCGGAGGACTCATCGCCTACAAGGGGGATTCGAGCTTGTTCGTCGATCCGCAATCGATCTCCATGCTCGTGTTCGACCCGGCTGGAAAGGTTGCGCGAGTCATGTCACTGCCACGGGCCCAGGACGCGCAAACGCTGGCCAGCCCTCTCGGCAGCCCAGCTCTTGACCCGCAGGGACGCATGGTCTACCGCACCAACTTCGGATTTCAGAACCGGACTATCACATCGGGCCCGCCGGCAGGGTCCGCCGCAGGAGCGTTTCCGGTTCCGCAAATCCCCGATTCCGCCGCCATCGTGAGAATCGACCTCGCAACGAGAAAGCTCGATACACTCGGCTTCATCAAGACGCCGAAGATAAAAATGGACGTCACTCGCGACGACAATGGCAACGTTCGCATGTCATCGCAGATAAATCCGCTTCCAGTTGTGGACGATTGGGCGATGACTCCCGATGGTGCCGTGGCGTTTGTTCGCGGCCGTGATTATCACGTGGATTGGGTCAACCCTGATGGATCGAAAGTGTCCGCGACGAAGGTCCCGTTCGACTGGCAGCGCATGAGCGATGAGGACAAAGTCGCGTTCATCGATTCGGTGAAAGCCGCGCGAGCGCGACAAGGGGCAAACGCGCCGACAGCCGCCTTACCGGGCGCCGGCGGACCCGCTCCGGCACCGGGCGGAGGCAATACGCAAATAATGATCTTCGGAGGCACAAGCGGCCCAGGCGGTGGCCCACCCAGCCGCGGCAGCATGTCGATGCAACAGAACTTCATCGCGGCTAGCGAGCTCCCCGATTACAAGCCGCCGTTTTTCGCGGGGTCAACACGCGCCGACAGACACGGGAATCTGTGGATTCGCACGATTCCGACGAGCGCTATCGCGGGTGGTCCAGTTTACGACGTAATCGATCGTAAGGGCGAGTTGATCGACCGAGTTCAGGTTCCAGCAGGGCGGACGATCATCGGCTTCGGGCCGTCAGACTCGGTTTTCCTGGTGAATCGTGACGGAGCGACCTTATCGCTGGAGAGAGCGACCGTCAAGTAGATTTCTTCATCATGAAAAGACTTCGCACATTCGCAATTGCGGCCTTGGTGCTGCCCCTCGTCGTCGCCTGCTCGATCGATTCAACGTCGTCGAGCGGCGCCACTGTCGAATCCACCGACTTCGCGTCTACACTTGGCGTGAATCTCGCAGCCTCTACACGCACGGCCAACGGCGAATATTTGCGGGATATTTCAGTCGGAACGGGGCGCCCGGTGGTGGTCGGAGATTCACTGACGGTGCGGTATGATGGATACCTGTCGAACGGCACGTTATTCGACAGCAACCAGACCACCGGCATCACGTTCAAGCTCGGCGCCGGCGGAGTCATCGCTGGCTGGGACGAAGGAATTCAGGGTATGCGTGTGGGTGGCAAACGGCAGCTCGTGATTCCCTCGGCGCTTGGCTACGGGCCATATGGCAACGGTCCGATTCCTGGAAACGCGGTGATCGTCTTCAACATCGAGATTATCAGGGCGTTCTAGGACTGGCCGAGCGCCGGCGTGTTGATGATGCGAGAGATGGACGAGGTTTTTAATGCGCTGTCGGGATCGGCATTCCGACGCGCATTTTCTCTTGGCGCAAAAGAGCGCGACTATCTCAACGCCAAAGGAATGCCCAAAGTCCTCGAGCACGCGCGGGATTTCATCGATCGGCGTCTTGCTCCCGCCGCCCCGCCCAACGACGGCAAGCAGACACCGTTTCGAGGTCATCCGGTCTTCATCGCTCAGCATGCAACTGCAACCTGCTGTCGCGGATGTCTCGAGAAGTGGCATCGCATTCCCAAGGGACAAGAGCTGACTGAGGACGAGCGGGACCACGTTGTCGCGACAATATGTCGGTGGCTGTCGCGCCAGTGATTCGCCACACTCGATTCGGAGCATGCGCGAGCGTGCTTCTCCTCGTATTCAGCGCATTCAACGCGCACGCCCAGCTGCGGCCCCTCGAGGCAATTCCGTGGAAATTGTTCGAGACTTCCAATACTCTTGGAGCTGAGCTTGGCGCATCGCGGATGTTCGATCAGAAGGCGTCGCTGGCCGGCACTTCGGGAACACTGACAGAGGTCGCCAACTTTTCGTTCGCGTTCCGAACAGGGCGAGTAGTGATCGAAGCCGCAGGCACCGGACAGAGACTGTTCCATGAACAGTCCCGATTCGCCGACCCATATTCCGGCGTTGCTCCGGTTGAGGATGGCACGCGCCGGGATGCCGGAGACTACCGAATCTCCACTGCGTTACGATTTACTCCTGACGCCTTCCCGGTGATCGGCGTGCTCAGGTTCGGCACACGCCTGCCGACCACGGATAACACCACAGGACTCGATCGCGACGCAACGGATTTTTTCGCGACCGTTGGCGCAAGCAGCGCTGGAGGCCCTCTGCTTGTGGGCGCAGAGGGCGGGCTTGGCATCCACGGTACGCGTGAGCCAAGGTTCGAGCAGGATGACCTTTTTCTCTACGCCCTGCACGCTGAATTGAGAAAGCGGATGTGGACCCCGACTCTGTCTTTAGTTGGCCAGGTGCATGGGTACGATCACAATGCGATCAGAGGCGTAGAAAATCTCGGCGAGGCGCGAATCGGTTTCCGTGCTGGTGATCGAAACTGGCTGCGACTCGAGGCAATAAAGGGCTATACGACCTTTTCCCCTTCTGCTGGAATCCTTTTTACCGCTGGGTTCGTACGGTAAACCTGCGTAGGGCGCGAGCTCGGTCGTCAAATGGATGAGATCGAGAGTACCCGTCGGGAACTCTCCACGCAGCTGCAACAGCCCGTGGTGACCGGCGCTGATCGCAAGGGCCTCGAAGCACGTATTGGAAATGTTAGCGTCCACATTGCCAA
>JANYKY010000116.1 GCA_025357975.1 Gemmatimonadaceae bacterium | reverse complement strand
CGGAATTTTTCCGGATCGGCGACATTGTCGAAGATCCCCTTTCCATACCATGCATTGGCGCAGGGCTGTGGAAGGCGCCGCGCGGAAAATGCGCCGATGCCGGCCGCGATCAGAACTGATCTGGTCGGGAAGCGATCAGTGTCCGTCACAAGCACGAAGTGACCGTCCTCTTCAACCAGGTCGATCACATGCTGTCCAAGAAACGACTCGAATTTGAACTGGGCAGCCTGGGCCGCGAGATCGTTGACGAGATCCTTCGCCAACACCTTCGAAAATCCGGCGACGTCGAAGATGTACTTCTCCGGATAAAGCGCGGTGAGCTGGCCACCCAGTTGAGGAAGGGTATCGACGATCTGGGCAGTGGCGCCCCGCATTCCGGCATAGAACGAGGCGAAAACCCCGGTCGGACCGCCTCCGATTATCGTGATGTCCTTTATCTCGTGCATGGTCGAGAATATAGCGAGATTAGACGATATGAAGATTTACACGAAGACCGGTGACACGGGTCAAACCGGCCTTTTCGGCGGGGGTCGAGTTTCGAAGGACGATCCACGCGTCGAAGCATACGGCGACGTCGACGAGCTCAATGCTGTGCTCGGGCTCGCCCGCGCGGTTGAGGTAATGCCTCGCATCGACGAAGTGCTGGTTCCGATCCAGCGAGACCTGTTCAGCATCGGCGCGCTCTTGTCCACGCCCGATCTCGAGAAGATGCACGACCACCTCGCGAAAGCGCAGGTTCATGACGGCCGAATCGGTGAGCTCGAACAGGCCATCGATGCCTGCGATCAGGAGCTCGAGCCATTGCGAGCATTCGTGTTTCCGGGTGGCACGCCGAAAGCTGCAGCTCTGCACGTGGCGCGCACGGTTTGCCGGCGAGCAGAGCGGCGTGTAATCCACCTCCAACGCAATGTGGAGATTCCGCAGATAGTCGTGATCTACCTCAACAGGCTCTCAGATCTTCTGTTCAGTCTTGCAAGGGTGGCTAACACCCGGTCTGGCGCTGGAGAAGTCACCTGGTAAAGCTGGGTTGACGGCGATTCCATCCTCGGCGATCGGGACGGAGCTGCACTACCCGGTCGTTGTTCGGCCGGGGTCGCTGCAATCGATCGGCGATTTCGTCCGGCACGTTGCTCCGGCATTTCGCTATGTAATCATTACCGACTCCCACGTCGGTCCTTTATATAGTACGGCTGTCGCCGAATCCGTCGGTGTGGACCACGACGACATTCTTGCCATTCTCGCTGGTGAGGGGAGCAAGACCCGCGGGAGCTGGGGGTGGCTCACCGACGAGATGCTGTCCCGAACCCTCGGCCGCGATTCCGCAGTGGTTTCGCTTGGTGGAGGAGTAGTCGGAGATCTCGCTGGGTTCGTCGCGGCGACCTATATGCGCGGCATTCCGATAGTTCATGTTCCGACAACGCTGCTCGCAATGATCGATTCTGCAATTGGCGGCAAAACAGGGGTAGATACCCCGTCGGGGAAGAACATGGTGGGGGCATTTCACCAGCCAAATGGTGTGCTGGTTGACACGCAAGTCCTTGCGACACTTCCACTTAGAGAGTTGAGAACAGGATTTGCCGAAGCACTTAAGCATGGCGTGATCGCCGATGAGCGCTATTTTGATCTGGTCATCGGCTCCATTCCACTAATTGAGGGTTCGGTCGATGACGCTCGTGACTCGGTGACGGCTCTTGTCGTCGGTAGCATTGAGATCAAGTCGGCCATCGTTTCACGCGATGAGCACGAGGGCGGGCTCCGCAAGGTCCTCAACTTCGGGCACACGGCGGGTCATGCGGCGGAGATCTTGAGTGGCTTCACCCTGTCCCATGGCGAAGCAGTTGCAATAGGGATGGTCATAGAGGCAAGAATTGCCGAGTTGGCCGGAGTGGCCGAGAAGGGCACGGCTGAGAGGATTCGAAGTGCAGTTGCTTCTGCTGGACTTCCGGTTGAGCTGCCTGCAGGCCTGGACGCCGACCGGATGCTCGAAGTGATGCGGACCGACAAAAAAGCGCGCGGAGGGACGATTCAATATTCTCTCCCGCGCAGGATCGGAAAAATGGCTGGCGCCGATTCTGGTTGGACTGTATCCGTGGCTGACGAAATCGTACGGGAGGTGCTGACATGAAACGTGGCGATGCGATGATTCTGGGAGTCGCCTTGTTCGTTGCCATCATTTTCATCGGAACAGGCGCAGCCCGCCTTCCGGTCGGCCGTGCCGCATATGTCCATGCCCCCGTGCTCGTATACGCCGAGCCGCTGCTTGATCCATTGGTCGTAACGGCAAAGAAAATCGTTCGGGACGCTGGTCAATATCATCGAGCATCCGCTCTCGAAGCCTTGAGAATGAGAGCGAGCGGCATAATTCCCGACCCCCGCCGCTTCGCCAGAGCGGAGCCCGGCGAAGAAATTCCGATAACGCTGACTCAGTATTGCCTCAAGGGAACAACCCGCCGCGGGCGATTCGTGCGTCCGGGTATTGTCGCCGCGGATCCACGAATATTTCCGCTCGCGCGCTACGTCGAGGTATTCATGGGAAGACGGTACCTCGGTCGGTATCTGGTGGATGATACCGGTGGCAACGTGCTTGGTGCGACGCTCGATATCTGGACGCCGTCCTGCAGCCAGGCCGAGCGTTTCGGGCGGCAGCGAGGCAAGGCTGTGCTCGTCGCAAGGGAGGAAGAACATTTCCTGCCCCCGACTCTGGTGGAACTCGACAGGATCCCGAATCTCTCAGCTGTTGCTGACATGATCGACGGCCTTGCGAGGAAGGAGCCGCCGCTTCCGCATTAGGCAGCGGCTGGCCTTCTAATTGCTTTCTAGAGACGTAACAGACTAAGGAGATCGATCCCATGTCGTCATTCAGTACCTACCTGATCGGGTTTATCGTCCTGATCATCGGCCTTGCGGTTGCGGCCTTTCTTGTTGGTGTGCCGACAACATGGATTGCCGTTGGCGTAATCATTCTGGTAGGCATCGGCATTTTGACTGGCACGAGCCGAACGAAAACCAAAGATCCGCCAGCGCCTACCTGAAAAAAGGTCCCGAGCGTCAAAAAAACTCGATGATTTGCGAATCAACATCACAATTCCGCGTGGCATGAAAAGTGGCTGTTGACCGAATCATACGCGGTCGTTAACGTGCGCCCGATAGGTGAAACGAGCGAGCCATTGTAGTGCTCGCGCAAACAAACTCATCTGGGGCGTGAATGCAGACTTCGACCGAAAGCAAGTCTAAAGGTTTTTTCCGTTCGTCCCCCTCCACCGCATTCGACCAGTATTTACAAGACATTCAGAAGCTCCCGCTGATAACCGACGCCGAGGAAGAGCGCCGGTTGGCACGACGTGCCCAGGCAGGAGACGAAAAGGCGGCTGAACGACTGGTTACCGCCAACTTGCGGTTCGTCATCTCGTACGTAAAAAAGTATCAGGGCCACGGCCTCGACCTCAGTGAGCTCGTCGCCATCGGCAACGAAGGTCTCCTTAAGGCAGTCCGGAAGTTCGACCCGGAGCAAGGGGTAAAGTTTATCTCCTACGCCGTATGGTGGGTCCGCCAGGCAGTGCTCAAGGCGCTCGCCGAGCAAACTCGCTCAGTTAGAATCCCGCTCAACCAGAATTCCCAGCTGATCAAGCTGGCCCGCGCTCAGACAGTTCTTTCCCAGGTTCTCAAGCGCGACCCCACTGACAACGAAATCGGCCGCCTTCTCGAGGAAACTCCCGAAGCCGTACGTTCGGCGAAGCAGATGTCCGCTACCGAAATTTCGCTGGACGCCCCTATCGATCGCTCGGATCGCGAAGCCTGCACGTTGGGCGAGCGTTTCGCGGGAGTGAACGGCGACGAGATCGAGGAGGTCACCGACTTCCACCTGATGAAGGAATTCATCGACAAGGTGTTCAGAAAGTACCTGACACCGCGCGAGCGAAAAATCCTTCATCTGTACTACGGTCTCGAGCAGGGTTCGGACGCCATGACGCTCGAGAAGATCGGCGCGCTCATGGGTGTTACGCGCGAACGAATCCGTCAGATTCGCGAGCGTGCATTCGAGAAGCTTCGGGAATCGCCGGATGGTGCGGCATTGTCGGGGTTCTGGACAGCAGACTAACCGAGAAAGGGAAATGACGGACGCTCAGCGCATTCCGGCGTTCGTCAACCCGAGCTCTGGCACGGCGGAAGGGGCCCGCAAGGCATTAGCCTCGGGCCCTTTTGACGTTCGTGAGGTGCAGCCCGACAAGCTCAAGGATGAAATTTCCGCGGAGGTCAAAAAACGCCCGCAGCGGATCCTGATCGCCGGCGGTGACGGAACAATCCGCACTGCGGTCGAAGCAGTCGCTGGGTCCGGTGTCGAGCTGGCCGTTCTTCCCTCTGGGACGCTCAATCACTTCGCCAAGGATCACGAGCTTCCGCCCGACCTGGATGAGGCGGCGAAAGTGGCGGCGGCCAGTGCAGTCGGTTTCGTCGACGTCGGCCGTGTCGGGAAAAATCTTTTCCATGGGACCAGCTCGATCGGCGCGTACGTGCAGTTCATGAAAACGCGCGACCGCCTCGAATCGAAGTTCGGTTACAAGATCGGGACGTTTCTGGCAGGCATCTGGACGTTCTTCACGATGCGAATGATTGCTGTGGAGATCGAGATCGACGGGAAAAAGCAGATCTATCGCACTCCGCTTTTATTCGTCGCCGTAGGAGAGCGTGAGCTCAAAATTCCGACTCTTGGCGGCCGGGTCAAGAACGGGAAACGTGGCCTTCACGTGATGGTGGTGAGAGGCCGCAGGCGCGCTCGGCTGTTTTTCCTTGCGCTCGACGCCTTCTCGCGGGGCGTCAAAACCGCGTCGCGAGAGCCTGAGCTCGATGCTTTTATCGTCGAACGCTGCAAGATCTCGATGAAGCGCAGCCACACAAGAATTTCTTTTGATGGAGAGTCCGAACGCGCTGACACGCCGCTGGAGTACCAGCTGGAGAGGGATATACTCCTGCTTGTGGGCGGCAGAACGAGCCGCCCTGCCGGAGAGGCTTCCCCTCAAGCGTAGGGCGACATGAGCAACGTGGCACTGGCTGAAAAACTTGCGGTGATTGTGGGCGACCGTTTCGTTCTTCAGCGTGACGGCGACCTTCTGGTTTACAACTCCGATGGCTTGCCGGGATATCGACGCAAGCCACGCTTGGCTGTATTTCCGGGCAGCCGTGAGGAAACTGTCGCCGTAGTGCGGGCCCTGGCCGATGCCGGCGCGGCGTTCGTCCCAAGGGGTGCCGGCACTGGCCTCTCCGGCGGAGCGCTGGCAGACGACGTGGTACTGCTTGGATTGCACCGCCTGAAACGCGTGATGTCGATCGACCAGGAGAATCTTCGAGCAGTCGTCGAGCCTGGCGTTGTGAACCTTGTGCTCAACAAGACGATCGCGCCGCTGGGGCTGCTGTATGCACCGGACCCGTCGAGTGAAGCGGCCTGCACGATCGGTGGGAACCTGGCCGAGAATGCGGGAGGCCCGCACTGCCTGAAGTACGGCGTGACGCTAAATCACATTCTCGCGATCACCGCGTTGCTGCCGAACGGTGAGATCATGAGTCTCGGCAATCCTGAAGGCGAAATCGACGGGTACGATTTGCGCGGCGCGTTCATAGGGTCGGAGGGCTGTTTCGGCGTTGCTCTCGATGCGACGGTTCGCTTGACAAAAAAACCGGTTGCCGTCCGAACGATGCTCGCGGATTTCACATCCGTGGATTCGGCTGCGCATGTGACATCGGCGATCATTGCGTCAGGCATCATTCCCGCGGCTCTCGAGTTCATGGATGAGGCGACAATAAAAGTGGTCGAATCGTCGGTATACGCGGCGGGTTACCCATCCGATGCCGCGGCAGTGCTCCTGATCGAGGTGGATGGGAACGAAGCAGGCGTGAGCGCAGACCGCGATGCAATCGAAAAGATATGTCTCGATGGTGGTGCTCGGGCGGTCAAGGTTGCGCGGACCGAGGCGGAGCGCGGGCGCCTGTGGCAAGGGAGGAAGAAGGCTTTCGGCGCGATGGGGCGAATGGCGCCCCACCTGGTCGTGCAGGACGCCGTCATTCCACGCACCAAACTCGCGCCAGTGTTGAGACGCATTGCCGAAATTGCGGCGGCGAATCGCGTAACTGTGTGTAACGTGTTCCATGCCGGCGACGGTAATCTTCATCCGAATATCCCATATAATGCAGACGATCCGGACGAGAGCGAGCGTGTCCATCGCTCGATGGGCGAGATCATGCACGCGTGCGTGGATGCGGGCGGAAGCATTACCGGCGAGCACGGTGTTGGCCTCGACAAGATCGGTTACATAGATCTCATTTTTTCGGCGGAATCACTTCGCGCCATGTGCCGGTTGCGGGAGGTTTTCGATCCGGACCATCGCTCGAACCCCGGCAAGGTGGTACCAATCCACGCGTGCCAGGAATGGCGAGCGACACCGGCGGGCAGAAAATCTCCAGCGTCCGAATTGGTAGCTGTCTCCGCGGAAAGCCAGGGAGTGTGACCATTCCGCTCGCATCCGCAATATCTCCAGCCGCCGACGCTGTTCGTGAAGTAATCCTGGAGGCGTTTGGTGGGACGATTCCGCTCAGAGTGTCTGGTCGTGGTCACTGGATTGACGCTGGACGGCCCGTACCAGCGAAGAAGATACTTTCGCTGGCGCCCCACTCGGGAGTTGTGGACTATGTGCCCGGTGATCTCACGATTACGGTTCGTGGCGGGACGACACTTCGCGAGATAGAACAAATCGTCGGTCACGAGCGCCAGTGGTTTCCGCTCGACCCGTACGGAAGTGATGACGGGACTATCGGCGCGACGGTCGCCACCGGATCATTTGGCCCGCTCGCGCATGGATTCGGCAGAGCGCGCGACCTGGTCCTTGGATTGGAGTTCGTAACTGGAGACGGGCGGGTTGTCAGAGGGGGCGGACGGGTCGTAAAGAACGTGGCTGGCTTCGATCTCGTGCGGCTGATCACCGGGTCGTGGGGTACAATCGGGATAGTGACCGAAGTCACCATCCGCCTCTATTCACTTCCGCCGCACCCGCTGACGCTCGCGCTGAAAGTACCGGACGCACCTTCCGCATTGGCGCAACGCATAAAATCCTTGCTCAGCGCACCGATCAACCCGCTTGCCGTCGAGTTGCTCGACGCCGAGGTCGCTGGCTTGGTAGGCTTGCCGTGCAGGCCAGCCATACTCGTAGAGCTCGGTGGAAACGAGGCAGCCGTGAATTCCCAGAAAGATGTGATCGCGGCTCTGGGCGGAGCATCGGAAGTTTTTCCTGAAGTGTGGCGACGCCTGCGTGTTCTCGACGATCTGGCGGCGGGCCCTGCGACGTATCCACATCCGGAGCCCAATATTGTTCTCCGAATATCGAGTCTTCCGGGTCGCGTCGCAGACATCTGGAACATGGTGAAGAAGGTGCTGGAGCCGCTTCCGTCAGCTCGCGTTCACTCGAGTGTAGGACTTGGGATCGTGCGGTGCATCCTGCCTCCATCTTCGGGATTCGAAACGGTGCACACGCTCGTGGAATCGTGCCCTGGCGCAACCGTCGTTTGCGAGCGGATGCCACGTGAGCTCTGGCCGCTCATATCTCCGAGCGTTGTGGCGGATAAGATCTCGCAGGGCATCAAGCGAACTTTCGATCCGCAAGGCATTCTCAACCCATGCATCCTTGGAAGCTGATGTGAGCTCGCTGACTTTTGCTGATGTCGACTCATCACCAATGCCTGATGACGCCGGGCCGGCGTGCGCGCTTCAGGGCACTCCGTTAGCGGCCGCACTCCCGGGTATCAACGCGTGTGTGCACTGCGGTTTTTGCTTGCAGGCGTGCCCGACATATCTGGCGCTCGAAGACGAGAACGAGAGTCCGCGTGGCCGCATCTTTCTCATGCGATCATTGCTCGAAGGCACGGTCACGCCGAATGACGAATCAGTTCGCACACATATCGACCGTTGTCTTGGTTGCCGGGCGTGCGAAACGGCGTGCCCTTCCGGAGTTCCGTATGGGCAATTGCTCGAGGCTACACGTGCGACTCTGCGCGAAGCGGAGCTTCCGCCTGCTGCCGCGAGAATAATTCTGTGGGTGTTCTCGCATCCGGCGTTGATGCGCATCGCGATGTTCGCTTCGCGGCTTCTCGCCGCCACTCCGATTCCGACAATCATGTCGAAGATTTCTGGACGTGCGGGCTTCGGCATGGCGATGCTGGCGTCCGCCGGATCACCTCTCGAGCGCGACGCATACTTTTGCGAAGGCGATGGCAAGCGCGGAACATCCTCCGTATTGCTTGGATGTGTGATGGAGGGGTTGTTCACGGAGACAAACAGGGCTACCGAGCGAGTACTTACGAAAAACGGATATCAAATTCTCGACGCGCCAGGCCAGGGATGTTGCGGCGCTCTTCATGCGCATGCGGGCGACCTGGAAACGGCGAGAAAGCTGGCGCGGGTGAATATCGCAGCGTTCGAGCGATCACCGGCGGATTTCATTTCTGTGAATGCCGCGGGCTGTGGCGCGATGATGAGGGAATACGAGCATCTGCTGAAGGACGATGCCGATTGGCGGGATCGCGCTGCCGCTGTCGCATCGCGGGTGCGCGATGTCAGTGAGCTGCTCTCTGCCGCGGGGCCAATTCCCGGTGGCCGCATGCCGCTGCGGGTCACGTACGATGCGCCGTGTCATCTCGTGCATGCACAGCGGATAACATTGCCGCCGTTGGCGGTGCTCGCGGCGATACCCGGGCTCGAGCTCATTCCTCTTCGCGATTCGGAGAATTGCTGCGGCAGCGCTGGCATCTACAATCTCATCGAGCCCGAGACGTCGGATGCCGTGCTGGCGCCGAAGCTCGAGAATATTGCGGAGACCGGAGCATCGTTTGTTGCGACCGGAAATCCGGGTTGTCTGATGCAGATCGGTGCAGGTTTGCTTCGATCGGGGTCGCGGGCGCGAGCGATTCATCCTGTTGATTTGCTTGATGCTTCTTACGCGATGCAGCAGCAGTGAGATCAGTCAGCGGGGCGTCGGGGCTGGGGTACTCCGATTGAGCTATTCGTGTTCTAGGAAACCAGTCTGCGGGGTCGTCGGGGCTGAGGGTACTTCGGTTGAGCTAGTCCTCGTCGAGAGCCGACCGGCTCGCCTGCTTCTCTTTTTTCCTTAACAAGTTTCGCCGGTCCGCGCTCGCCTGCGGACGCTCCCCCGAAGCACCCCCAGCCCCTCCTCCCTCCATCCCATCCCAGCACTTTTTTCGGCGGTGCGGAGCAGAGCTCCGCGCGCTTCGCGCTTTGCAGTGCAAATTCGTGTGTCGCTCGCGGCAGCGAACGGCAGCGAACGGCAGCGAACGACGCACTCCCCCGCTTTAATACCGTAAAGAAAAGGGTTAGCCACTCTCCGAGCGCGAGGATGAGTGAGAGACTTCGGAGGAGGCGTTGTGTCCGCGGAGCCGGCCTTTGCGAGCGACCGAGGAGACCGCCGTGTTCTGAGCCCGAGCATTCTGGAAGTATGCCAGCAGCTCAGGCGAGCGCCACCGAGTCGAGCTTGGGCCGGCTCCGCCGATACAGCGCCGACCTAAGCAACGGAGCAAGCCGCAGACGATAAGGAGAGTGGCATTGCCCGACGCGCCCGGCTTAATTCAAGTATGACCTCCGCCAGCGAGTACGCTACGATGCGCTCCGGCGCGCTGCTGATCGATCGCAGCGACAGAATGCGCGTTCGTTTTGAAGGGCCAAAGGCTGCTGAGCTCGTCACCGGCCTTGTCACGAACGACGTGCTCGCCTTGGCTTCCGGCCATGGGCAGTATGCCGCGGCGCTGACACCGAAAGGCAAGATTGCGGCGGACATCCGGATTTTCAGGGATGACCATGGCCTGCTAACGGACACGTCGGCGCGCGCATCGGCGGGATGGCGGGACATAGTTACCAAGTACATCAATCCGCGCGTCGTCCCTTATCGGGATGTTACAGCGGAAACGAGGGACTTCGGAGTGTTTGGTCCCCGGGCACGCCGCGCGGTCGCCACCGCAACCGGCGCAGACGAAGCAATACTCGAACAGCTTCACCCGTATTCCCACATCACGGTTGGCATTGATTCGGATCGGATCATGATCGTGCGCGTTGCCGACATCGAAGTCGACGGATACGAGCTTATACTTCCTTTGGGGTTGGAACAGCCGATACGTGAGAAACTCGGCCTGGGAGGCACCGTTGCCGGATCGTCCGCTACCTATGATATCGCGCGGATTGAAGCGGGCCGGCCAGAGTGGGGCATCGACATGACCGATGCGACCCTACCCCAGGAGGCGAACTTCGACGCACTCGGTGCAATCTCATACACGAAGGGTTGTTATACTGGCCAGGAGACGGTCGCTCGGGTGCATTTTCGGGGGCACGTCAATCGTTTTCTGAGGCGGTTGCACTTTGTGTCGTCTTCAGTTCCTCCGATTAACGCGGAGTTGACCGATGACACCGGCAATGTGGTGGGAGATATCCGGAGCGTTGCCATGTCGCCGCGTCAGGGTGGCGTGGCGCTGGCGATGGTGCGTCGAGAGGTGCTGCCGGGTACGACTTTGCAGGCAAGGTGGGACGGCGGGGAATGCACGGTGCAAATCGCCACAATAGAAAAAGGCGCGACTGGTTAGTCGCGCCTTTTTTGTAAAGTGGAGAAGAGGCTTACTTCTTCTTTCCCATCTTCATCTTGGCGGAATCAGCCTTCATGGCCGAGTCCTTCATCATCGAATCTTTCATGGCTGTTGAATCGACCATCTTCATGCCGGTGTCCATTGCTGCTGGAGCTGGTGCCATTGCTGCGCCGGTGTCGACGGGAGCTTCATCCTTCTTTGTGCACGCCGCAAGGGCGAGAACTGCGACGACGAGTGCGATGCGCTTCATTTTCACAATCTCCTGGAGAGGGGGCCAACGTGATTAAACGCCGGTCCGTGCATGCTGTCGCAATGCTCGTTAGTGGCGCGGCGGAAAAGTTATCGTTTCCGAAAAGGGTGTCAAGAGGAACGGGACCCCTCGGAAGACTGGGAAAAGATAACCATTTTTGGCTGGTAAGGAACTGTTGTGGAGTAGTTGGGTGAAATTACCGGCGCTAGATTAGTGGATTCATCATTTCGCAGCAGGTCGGAGTAATTTTGGCGTCGCATTTCCCGGAAACATTTGGAGCCCTCAAGAATTCGAAGTGGGGCACACCCGAGCTTGCAGTTCGATCAGTCAAGGACGAGCTGCGCACGAACCTCCTGGCAAGATTGAAGCGTGGCGGACCTCTATTTCAAGGCGTTGTCGGTTACGAAGACACGGTCATGCCGCAAATCGTCAACGCCCTGCTCTCCCGCCACAACCTCATCCTTCTGGGGCTGCGAGGACAGGCCAAATCAAGAATTCTCCGCGCCCTTACCACCCTCCTCGATGATGTAATCCCGATCGTCGCAGGGAGCGAGGTGAACGACAATCCGTTCGCGCCGATTTCCAAATTCGCACGCAACATGCTGGATGAGTGCGGAGATTCGACGGCTATCTCATGGCTCGAACGTGAAAGCCGCTTCGTAGAAAAACTGGCCACTCCCGATGTCACCGTTGCTGACATCATCGGCGACGTCGATCCCATCAAGGCGGCCCGCGGCGGTCACATGCTCTCGGACGAGCTGACGATTCACTATGGAATGCTTCCACGCGCCAACCGTGGAATCTTTGCATTGAACGAGCTTCCAGACCTCGCCGGCAAAGTGCAGGTCAGTCTCTTCAACATCATGCAGGAAGGCGACGTTCAGATCAAAGGATATCCAGTTCGCCTGATGCTGGACGTTCTTCTCTGCTTCACTGCCAATCCCGAAGACTACACGGCGCGCGGGAAGATCATCACGCCGCTGAAAGATCGTATCGGCAGCGAGATTCAGACCCATTACCCGGAGGAAGTCTCGACGGGAATGGCGATCACTGAACAGGAAGCGTGGACAAACCGCGGAACGACGCCGGTGCGCGTACCGGATTTCATCGCCGAAGTGGTCGAGCGAATTGCATTCGAAGCGCGCGAAGACAAGCGCATCGACAAGAGGTCTGGCGTTTCGCAGCGCATGCCGATCTCAGTGATGGAGAACATCGTTTCAAACGCCGAGCGCCGCACGCTTGGCACGGGCGAGACTGAGATCGTGCCGCGGATTGGTGACATTTATGCCGCCTTGCCCGCCATCACTGGGAAGATCGAGCTGGAGTACGAAGGCGAGCTCGTCGGCGGACACAACATCGCTCGCGAGCTGATTCGCCGTGCCGCCGACGCAACTTTTCAGGAGCGCACGGGCGGCGTCAACGCCGATGATATCATCATGTGGTTCGACGGCGGTGGAGCACTCCAGGTGAACGACGACGTTTCGGCCAGCTCTGTCGTCGACGGGTTTCGCGCAGTCCCCGGGCTGCTTGGCATCGTAGAGCTGACAGCACTCGCCGACAAGAAAGACAAGCCGCTCGTCGCGGCCGCTTGCGAGCTTGTGCTCGAATCGCTCGTCGCACGCCGCAAGATTTCGAGAAGCGACGCGGGCCTGTACACGCGGTCACACGATGAGAAGCGCCGGCGGCCATACCAGGAATAAGGCGCGGTCTAATCGCAATCGCCGCGCATCGTGCTACCAACCTGATCCCTTATAAGCAGGTAGGCCCGAATCTCGCCGTTAGCAGGCGCATGAGCACAGGCAGCAAGATCGAAAACACCGCGAGCTCGTACTTGCCGGGCTCAGCACCGCGTCGGCGGCCGCATTCGCCGCTCTCAGCCAGAACCGCCAAACCGCCTAGTCTATTGGATTCGTAGCGAACACTGTCGCTTCGGTCACCATCGCGCGATCGTGAATCGCCAGCATGTCGCATATGATACTTGCGATGTCCTGACCCTCCAGCTTGCTCGAGTTCGCTGGTCTCGCGTCCCCGGCACTGACAAAGAAATTGGTTTGAACTTCGGAAGGATTCACCTGCATCACGCGGATGTTGTTTTTCCTCAGCTCGGCGCGCCAGCTCTCGGTCAGTCCGTTCACAGCGAATTTTGTCGATGCGTAGATACTGCCACCGGCGCTGCCGCGCTTGCCTGCAGTAGATGCGATGTTGACGATGTTGCCAGTGTTTTGCTTCACGAAATGTCTGGCTGATTCGCGCGCGACGAGCATTGCTCCAAACACGTTGGTTTCCCACACGCGACGAAAGTCGTCGGCCTTTGTATCGACGAGCGGCGCCCAGCTACCAAAACCGGCGTTATTGATCAACACGTTGTAGCCGCCGAGATCGGAGATCACACGTTGTACCATCCTCACGACGTCGTCTTCGTGTGAGACATCTGCAACGATCCCTATGGCGCCAAGCTCTGAGGCCGCCTGCTCGACCGTGTCAGCCTTCCGCCCGCAAATCGCTACGTCAGCGCCGCGATCACGCAGCATCTGCGCGGTAGCATAGCCAATCCCCGAGCTGCCTCCGGTAATGAGAACTTTCGCGCTTTTGATGTCCATTTTATTCTCCTGATTTCTGCGTCGGTGGATCAGCGGATAATTTCGCGGGCTTGCTGGATAAAGCTCGTGATATCCCTTTCAGTCGTATCGAACGACGTCACGAACCGGGCCTCGGCGATCGATTCAGTCCAGACTTGAAACGACGACACAGCCTGGAGCGCCTCGATGTGCGACCGCGGTAGCGTGACGAAAACTTCATTAGCCTGTACCTGTTGTGTCAGGCGAATCCCGGGAATCGAAGCAAGCTCCCTGCCGAGGAGTGTGGCCATCGCGTTAGCGTGAGTTGCACTTCGCAGCCACAGGTCGCCATCGATCAGCGCGTCGAATTGCGCGGCGATGAACCGCATCTTGGAGGACAACTGCATTGCCTGCATCCTGCGAAAAGGAAAATTGCTGGCGAGCTCCGCGTTAAAGAACACGACTGCTTCGCCAGCTATCATCCCATTCTTGGTTCCGCCGAACGAGAGCACATCGACACCAGCATCGCCTGAAATTTCACGCAGCGACACGCCAAGGTGTGCCGCCGCATTCGCGAGTCGCGCGCCATCCATGTGCACCTTCATACCATGGCCGCGAGCAAACGCGGTGATGGCGCCAATTTCGTCAGGCGAGTAAACAGTTCCGTACTCCGTGGCCTGCGAAATGGACACGGCGCTCGGCTGCACATGATGGTCGTCGCCGATGTGGTGAAACTGACGCGCAATACCATCGGGATCGATCTTTCCGTCCGGCGACGCGACGGGTGACAGCTTGCAGCCGACGTGTTTTTCGGGCGCACCGCACTCGGAGGTGTAGATATGCGCAGTCTCTGCGCATATGACGGTGTTGAACGGGAGCGCAACAGTCTGAAGTCCAAGGACGTTCGCGCCGGTCCCGCTGAAGACAAGAAAAACTTCGGCGTGATCGCCGAAGATCTTCTTTAGACGCTCCGTTGTCGCCGCCGTGAATGGATCATGCCCGTAGGACGGGACATGGCCCGAGTTGGCTCTCGAGATCGCCTCGATGACTTCCGGATGCACTCCCGACCAGTTGTCCGACGAGAAATGCCGGCGTGCGGCCGGGTCGCTCATTTCACGAAGTCTGAAGAAAACAAGAAATGTGTTCTACGAACGCCGGCCGGACGCGAACAGTTTCCTATCCGAGCCCGATTATTGGGCTTTGGCGACTTCAGCCGCCAGCTCGGTGTAGGCAGCTTCACTGAGTGCGCCGAAATGAAGATTGCGCCAAAGGATGCGTCCGTCTTTGCCGATGACAAATACGGTTCGGCTTTCATAACTCCTGCCTGGGGTGTGCGATCCGTATTGATCGGCCACCGCGAACTGAGTGTCGGACGCGAGCGCGAACGGAAATTTCATCTCCTGCGCCCACGAAGCGTGGCTTGCGATGCTGTCGACAGAGATTGGAATCACGACAGTACTCGACCCGAACGTCTTCGCGTACTCGTTGCGAAACTTTGTCAGCTCCGCGGTACAACCGGAGGTGCGATCGCCAGGATAGAAGGCAAGGACGACCACCTTCCCTTTCAGGTCGCTGAGCCTGACTGGCGTTTGCCGCGCACCGATGCTGTCTGCCCATGGGAGCGTAAAGTCAGGCGCAGGCTTTCCGATGTCGATTGTAGCGGGCGGTGGAGGCGCGACTGGCGCGGCAGTCTGTGCACCCGCACTGAATGCGAAAAAAGCGGCGGCGAGGGGGCCAACGATGGCTGGCATTGAATTCCTGGCACTGATTGACATCGAAGCTCCTTGAGATGACGTCGACAACTGCAAAATAAAATCTAATGCTGGCAGCGCTGCGTCGTTCACCTGCTAACGGGCCATGTACGCCGGTAACACAGCCATGCGTGTCGAAATCCAATCCACGATGTCGGTGATCGCTTCTTCCTTTTCAAGATCGTTGTGCGGCTCGTGGCGGCCCCCCGCGTAAACGCGAAGTGTCTTGTCCGTACTCATCACCAGATCGAGCAACTCCCTGCTCCCCTCAACCGAATTGATCTCGTCCGACCCGCCGTGCACAATGAGAACCGGCATTTCGATCTCCATCGCACGCGCGCGCACACGAGCGACTGCCGCGAGCGCTTCGGTACCCCACCGCGCAGTCACCTTCGTTTGGACCAATGGATCATTGCGGTACGCTTCAACCACTGCCGGATCGCGTGAAAGTGCCGAAGGGTCGAGACCCAGCGGGATGACAAACTTTGGCTTGTACCGGGAGAGGATTCTGGCGAGCAAAAGCAAATGTGGCTTAGCGGCGCCGGTGGGACGCAACGGATGACCGCTCACGATTAAACCAGCCAGCCGGTCAGGATGAAAAATCACGTAATCCGTAACGATCAATGCGCCGAGGCTGTGTCCAAAGAGAAAGAGCGGAAGGTGCATGAAGTGGGACGACGTATAACGAAGAAATTCGTCCACGTCTTCGCGGTATTCGCTCCAGCTGTCGACGTGGCCCCGAAGACCCGGAGATTTCCCATGACCGCGAAGGTCGAACGTGGTCACGGCAAGACCGTGATCGGTGAGCGCCTCGACCAGACTCGAATAGCGTCCCGAGTGCTCGCCGAGTCCGTGAACTATTGCAACGACGCCTCGGAGAGCACCGTTCGGCTGCCAGGCCTGGAAATACAACTCCAGTCCGCCGGCCCCATGAAACGTCGTCTCACGATGCTCTATCATGGAGCCAATCTGGTGTTTGACGGCGCGCGCGCAATACAATTAGGCTCGGGAAGGCGCGAACGAAGAGCGTACAGAGAGTAGAAAAAGGGGAACAGATGAAATTGCTCGGCATCCATCACCTGACGGCAGTGTCCGCCAGCATTCGCGAGAATCTTCGGTTCTACACCACAACGATGGGCATGCGGCTGGTCAAGCGAAGCGTCAACCAGGACGATGTAAGCGCTTACCACTTGTTCTATGCTGACGCTGTCGGTACGCCGGGCACAGATCTCACCTTTTTCGACTGGAACATGCCACGCGAGCAGCGCGGCACGAACAGCGTGGTGCTGACATCACTGAGAGTCAATGGCGCTGAGGCGCTCAAGTGGTGGGCAAATCGACTCACGTCGATGGGTGTCTCGCACGGAGGTGTCATCAAGCGCGATGAGCGACTTTCGATCGATTTCGAAGATGTCGAAGGCCAGCGCCTCTCGCTGGTGGATGATGGAGGTACGGGCGACGCGCCAACGCCATGGCACCAAAGTCCTGTTCCGCATGAGCACCAGATCCGCGGACTTGGGCCGATCGTAATGAGTGTTCCGGACATCAAGCGTACCGATCAGGTGCTTGTGAATGTCCTCGAGATGCAGCATGTGCGCGAATACAAAGCGGACGCTGAAACGACGGACACGACCCATGTCTACAGGATGAATGGCAGCGGCCCGCATGCGGAGCTGCACGTTGCCGTCCAGCCGGGCCTGTCACCAGCACGGCTTGGTGCCGGTGGCGTTCATCACGTGGCGTTCAGAACACGCACCGTTGATGAATATCACGCATGGCACGAGCGGCTCGATTCGATGAGCATTCCCAACAGTGGTGAGATCGATCGGTACTACTTCAGAAGCCTGTACTTTCGTGAGCCCGGCGGAATTCTATTCGAGATTGCAACGGACGGCCCCGGCTTTTCGGTCGACGAAGACAACGAAACGCTCGGCCAGAAAGTCGTGCTTCCGCCTTTTCTCGAAGCGGATCGGGAATCGATCGTCGCGAATCTCAAGCTGATCGATTGAATGGGAAAATCCCGGCTGGAAGCGTTCAGTGATGGCGTAATTGCAATTCTGATCACGATCATGGTTCTGGAGCTGAAGACGCCCAATGGCGCGGACTGGGATGCGCTGCGGGTCACCTTGCCTCATCTACTGTCTTACGTGCTCAGTTTCGTGTTCCTCGGGATCTACTGGAATAATCACCATCACATGCTGCAGGCGACCCACCGCATCAATGGGACGATTCTGTGGGCGAACCTGCACTTGTTGTTCTGGCTGTCGCTTGTTCCCGCGGCAACTGCGTGGATGGGCGAGCACGTTCATGAGGCAGTTCCAACGGCAGTCTACGGAATTGTCCTTCTTCTCTCCGGGGTGGCGTACTTCGTTCTTCAGCGGCGAATCATTGCCCAGGAAGGCCCCGACTCGGACCTCGCGCGTGCAGTTGGCAGTGACGTAAAAGGTAAGTTGTCTCCCGTGCTCTACGCTCTTGCGATTGGCCTGTCATTCATCAATCCGGCATTCGCTGACGGAATCTTCGTATTGGTTGCGCTTATCTGGCTGGTGCCCGACCCCCGAATAGAGGCGAGAATCAGCTCGCGGGCGAGCGAGTGAGAGATCGGTCGAACACGAGCTCGAGCGTGTCGCCGGGTGCGATCGCGGCGTAGCGAGAAAACACAGCGCGTCTCTCGTCGAGTACACGGGTCAACATTTCATCGGTGAGATCGGGGATCCTCGCCTTCTGTCCCCTGCTCGATACGTACAGGCGTCCCTGCTCGAGTAGTTCTGCGGCTGTCCAGTCAGCGTTCATTAGACGTTGCATATCCAGGAGGCCGACGACGAGCTCGACTTCGACCGCTTCTGGCGGGATCGGTCCACGCGGCCATGGGGCGGAGAAATCGGAAATATCCCAGCCATCCGCTACGAGCCCAAAGAAACCGTGATGGTATCCCAGCGCTGTCTCGACGGCGTAGTGCGTGAGATCGTGCGACGGAAAGACCAGTCCGATCGAGCCTTCCTGACGCTGCCAGGTGACGCTGCCATCGGCGCGCTCACAGGTCAGCGCGGCGGAGCCGTCCGACCTGCGTTTGACCCTGATTTTCAGAATTGGGAGAGACATTTTTTCTACTCGCGCACTTTCGCTGACCAGGCGCTGGTGGCGTTCACGTTCCTGAGCGTCAGGCCCGCTGGCGAATGACCGTCGTGAATTCCGCCTGCACACACGCGACGCCCTCGACGGTTGCAAGCCCTTTGAGGCGTGCGATTCCTCTCTTGAACGATAGCAGCTCGACCGTAAGCGTGAGGAGATCACCTGCTCTGACGTTACCGCGACACCTGACCCGACGGATCGCGGCAAAATATCCGATTGCTCCGGGCGTATCCTTTGCAAGATCGGCCAGCAGCGTGGCGCTGGTCTGGGCGAGCGCTTCGACGACCATGAGGTTCGGCATGGTGACCGGCTGAGCGCCGGACGCAGGCGCGAACCATTCACCACCGGTGACTCGCTTGGTGCCAACTGCAACGCGGCCAGGCACAGTGAGGTCGAGCGTGTCGACCAGCAGAAATGGGTAGCGGTGCGGAAGCACCCCCATAACGTCAATCGTCACGTTGCATCCGTGTGACGATCAGCGGTATTGCGATCAGTATCGATCGAGATCGTGAGCAACTTCGACCCGGCCTTTATAACCGCCCAGGCGAACGCCGGCCGAATACCCACGATGTGAAAATCAGGTCGGGATATCCAAGCGTGTGGTCTGAATGAAGATGAGTGAAGAAAACCGCCTCGACGCCATTCGTGGGAAGCTTAGCTGCCGCGAGTTGCCGCTCGACATTATCTCCCGCGTCGAACAGAAATACCCGCGAACCGACCACGACCGCAGTGGCCGGGCCTGCCGCATGAGGATTTGGCACAGGGGTTCCAGTGCCAAGCTTGACCACAATCACACTGTCTGATGTTGCAAAACCGACTGGCCGGCTGTCATACCCGCGAAGAAATCCTGACAGCGCCAATACGCCCATGAGCAACATCATTGACCGGTAGCCCACCCCAGCGTCTTGTCCACCGTTCCGGCGGTTACCGAGTGATAAGTGGGCCGGGCACGCTTGTAGATGTCCATTGCCATTGGCTTGCCCCAGTCAGTTTTCGCGAGCTGAGCATACAACGGAGCGACAAATTTTCTTCGACCCTGTGAAGTCAGGAAATGATCCAGCGCCGCAAATGCCGGCTGATAGTGATTGCGGATCGCAATTGTGAGCCACGCAAACTCTATCTCGCTATTGCCGCTCGATGACAGCTTGAAGTTCTTGTCAAGCTGAGCCATTCTGGCGGTCGAGATCGTATCGGGCAGTGCGCCGAGGAAGTGAAGCCATTCGTTCGTCGACCAGCTTGAAGTATGAAGCGCAGATGTCGCCCCACCGCTCTTCCACGCAGTGACCTGGCTGTCCACCGCCGCGAATGCCGCGGAATGTACCGCAACAATGTTGGCTGGAATCCCCGGCTCATAAACCCATGCTTGCAAATTGACCTTCTGCGCTTCTTCCGGGGTCAGGAGATTCGCTTTCATGTACGCGACCATTTTATCGGAGGTCATCGGCTGAAACGCAAAGTGATCGAAGTATCCGCGAAGAAACTTGTCGAGA
>JANYKY010000107.1 GCA_025357975.1 Gemmatimonadaceae bacterium | reverse complement strand
CCTTGTCTCTGTCCGCGAATACGAGCCCTGTCGACTCGCACTTGCTCTCAAATTGGAGCGACCTCGCGGATAACTGTGGTGCGATCAAATCCTCCAGTCCGCCGACGAGACTCGTGAGATCGACCGCGCGTGTTTGAAACTCAATCTCGCCTGCATCGAGCTTTGCAAAGTTCAAAATGTTGTTGATGAGGCTGAGAAGATGCTGCCCGCTCCTTCTCATTCTTTCGATGTCAGTGATCTGGGCCGGGGCCATCTCGCCTCTCACACCGGTGAGGAGCAGATCGGCGTAACCAGCGATAGCGTTGAGCGGTGTACGAAGCTCGTGACTCATTGTCGCAAGAAAATCGCTTTTTGCCTTGTTGGCAGCTTCAGCCGCATGCGTCTGTAGCTCTAGCTGCTCCGCCTGCGCCGCCATCTCCTCGGTCTGCGCCTCGAGCTCAGCCGCGTTATCCTGAAGCTGCTGGTTGGTGAACTCCAGCTCGACCTGCTGTTGCTCGAGCTGCTCATTTGCACTCGCAATCTCCCGGCGAGCCTTTTCGCTTTCGCCCAGGAGGCGCTCGGTTATTTCACGCGACCTGACCTGATCGGTGACTTCAGCCCCGACCACAACGATTGCGTATGTCTCACCGGTCTCGGTACACAGCGGTTGGAAAACAACGTTGAAGATGCCCTCCTCAGGCTGCGCATCCGGGAGCCTGCGGAGTGACACGGGTAGTTCTGACTTGACCCACGGCTCGCCAGTTTCGAAGACATGGTCAAGCTGCTCGAGAACACCTTGACCGGCGAGCTCCGGCAGAGCATCCATCAGCGAACGCCCAACCAGCTCGGTACGCCCGACGAGCCGCTCGTAATAAGGGTTGGCCAGGGCGAAGTAATGCTCCGGACCATGCAACAACGCGATTGCGACTGGCGCCTGGAAAAACACACGCTCGAGCTCATGCCTCGAGCGGGCGATCGCTGCGGTCGCTTCCTCCTGCAACTTGCGAGCGCGAACCTGATCCGTAACGTCGAGCGAGAGACTCGTTATCGCGTAGATGTCGCCGTCGCTGTTTCGGAGCGGTTGATAGGAAATGTCAAAGAGATAATTTTCGAGCTGACCGTCACCGTCGCGGTCGAGCGGAACGACCTGCTCCGCCTTCATGATCGGCTCGCCAGTCGCGAATACCTGATCCATGAGCTTGGCCGCAGCCTGCCCGCCCGGCTCCGGCACCGCTTCGAGAAAAGGCTTTCCGATAAGTTCTCGATTTCCCAGATACTTTCTGTATGACGGGCTTGCGACAGTGTATACGTGTTCCGCGCCAGTGAGCACGGCAACCGCTGTGGGGGCTTGCTCAAAAACGTCGCGGAGTCGCTCCTCGCTTTTCTTCAGCTCCGCGTTCCTCTCATCGAGCGAGGTGCGCGCAGCCTCGCTGAGTGCCAACAGCCGCTCGACCTCTTCGCGCGCGCGCACCTGTTGAGTGACATCGGTACCGTGCGCGACGACGCCTGAGATGCTACCGTCGGCTTCGACGAGGGGCTGATATACGAAATCAACGAATCGCTCCTCGTGCGATTCGCCGGGCGCTCTCGCGAGTGACACAGGCACTTCCTTGCCCAGGAACGCTTCGCCGGTCTGCAGAACGCCATCCAGCAATTCGACGAAACCTTGTTCAACAACTTCCGGGAGCGCTTCAACAACAGACTTTCCGACAATCTCCCGGCTTCCCACGAGCTCGAAGTAGCTGTCGTTCGCGAGCTCAAAAACGTGGTTTTTTCCTCGGAGAACGGCGAGGAATGCTGGTGCCTGCCGAAAAACTTCACCGAGCCGGTTCCGTTCAACCTCAACCTGCCTGAGCAGGCGCTCACGTTCTGATTCAAGTCGCTTGGCGGCGACTCTTGCAGTCGTTTCGAGTAGCGTGACGAGAACGCCACCGATGTTCGCATCGTCATCGCGAATGGGACTATACGAGATCGTGAAGTAGACTTCTTCGAGCGAGCCGTACCGAACGATCGGTATCAGGACATCCTCGAAGAATATTGTCTCGCCGTCGAATACCCTCTTGTACAGTGGCTCATTGAAGCCCCACGCCTCAGGCCAGCATTCCCGCGTCGGAATGCCGAGGCCCGACGGGTGTTTCGCGCCCATGACTTCGCGATAGCCGTCGTTGTAAAGCTGAATGAGCTCAGGACCCCACAGGACGATATTTGGAAATCCCGAGGCGAGGATGGCACTGGTTACGGTCAGCAGCGCGCGTGGCCAGTGATCGATGTGGCCAAGCGGCGTCGAATCCCACTGATAGCTTCGAAATCTGCCACGCATTTCGCCGGGCCCGGCAAACCACCGCGAACGTGCGTCAGTTAACTCCAAATCCGGGGGATGTGGGTTCTGTGCCATGTGTGCGATAGTGGCAAGAATCCCGCCCCGTCATTCAACTTTGAATGCACTCGCCAACAATGCCACCGGCGTAATACACAAGCACCCATGGACGCTCCATCACCGAAGGCCAAAGTCACTCTGCTCGTTTCACTCATGCCCGTTTATTTCGGATCAAGCGGAGCGTTTGACCTCAAATGAGAGGCGGGTCTGTCTCGCGCTCCGGATGACGGTGCATTGCTAGCGAGGACATGAATCGAGTCGCCACATTTTTGTCCGAACCCTTGAGTCGCATAAGGCCGGCATCGGTCGCATTCGCGGGAATCCCGGCCTTGTCGAGCAATGCGTCTGACGCACCTAAAGCCAGTATGGTCTTGGAGTGACGGAACTGATCTTTGACGAACTCCATCGTATGACCATCCGATGCAAGTGCGTTTACCCCAGCAGCACCGTCGGGAAGCACCAGGCCATCAAAAAGGACCGGTGGTGAATTTTCCACTGAGGCATCTGCTTCGATTTTCCCGCCATCGGACGTAGCTACACTTCCAAGTCGAACACCGACGAAACGCGGAACCGCACCAGCATTCGTGAGCTTCGCATGCAAGTCTTTCAGAGCTGCGCCCTCGACCCCGTCGGCGATGAGTATCGCAACCTTCCGAGTCGCTACCCCGGCTTCGCCAGGAAGCGCGGTCAGAGACAATGCCGGCGATTCAGTGACCTCGGCGCGGGTCGGATTAGCCAGCACCCTCGGAAGCGGGTCGGGCAGATCTAGCCCAAGACCTTCGGCAACCCGCGCGGCAAGATCTTCATCCACGTTGCGCAGTGACGCCACCATCCGTTCGCGAATGGCCGGGACAGTCAACTTGCTGAGCTCGAACCTGAACCCTCCCTCAATGTGCGCCTTCTCCCAATCAGTCTGGCTGTTGTAGAAGAGCTTTGCCTGCGTGTAATGGTCCGCAAATTTCTCGGGCTTGCCGCGTAGCTTGTCTTCTTGAATGGGCTCCGGAAATGAAACGAAGCCTTTGGATCCGGCCTGAAACGGACAGCCTCCGCCGAGCGAGTTGGGCTCGTACGCAACGCGTCCGCGAGCGATTGCCTGACGATGCATGCCATCACGCTGATTGTTGTTCACGGGCGCGACCGGGGCATTGATCGGGATTTCGTGAAAATTCGCACCGCCAAGCCGCGAGATCTGCGTATCGACATATGAATGGATACGGCCGGCCAGCAGCGGGTCATTCGAGAAATCAATTCCCGGAACGACGTGGGCTGTGCAGAACGCGACCTGTTCGGTCTCCGCAAAAAAATTGTCGGGATTGCGATTGAGAACCATCCGTCCGACAGGAGTGACAGGGATCAGCTCTTCCGGGATGATCTTCGTTGCATCGAGCACGTCGAAGCTGAATGAGTTTGCCTGCTCCTCCGTGAAAATTTGAAAGCCAAGCTCCCACTCGGGGTAGGCGCCGGTCTCGATGGACTCCCACAGATCCCGCCTGTGGTAATCGGGATCAGCTCCCTGAATCTTCGCGGATTCATCCCATACCAGCGAATGAGTGCCCTGCAACGGCCGCCAGTGAAACTTCACGAACACAGATTCGCCGGCCTCGTTGACCAACCGGTAAGTATGCACGCCAAATCCCTGCATCATTCGATAGCTGCGTGGAAGCGCCCTGTCGGACATTACCCACATCATCATGTGCGTCGATTCGGGCATCAGAGAGATGAAGTCCCAGAACGTGTCATGTGCCGACGCCGCCTGCGGCATCGCATGATGCGGCTCCGGCTTTACCGCGTGGACAAGATCCGGGAATTTCATCGCATCCTGGATGAAAAAGACGGGAATGTTATTGCCGACCAGATCCCAATTCCCCTCATCCGTATAGAACTTCACTGCAAAGCCTCTCACGTCTCGAGCAGTGTCCGCGGATCCGCGCTCACCCGCGACAGTCGAAAAGCGCACGAAAACCGGGGTCTGCTTTCCGGCCCGTTGAAACGGCGCGGCACGCGTAATTCTATCGAGAGACTCGTAGCACTCGAACATTCCATGAGCGCCGGATCCGCGTGCGTGCACAATTCGCTCGGGGATGCGTTCGTGATCGAAGTGAGTAATCTTTTCGCGCAGTATGAAATCTTCGAGGAGCGTTGGTCCGCGAAGACCAGCCTTCAAAGAGTTCTGGTTATCGGCGACAAGTACGCCCTGATTCGTCGTCAGGGTACGGCCGGTGTTGTCCACACGCACGCGATCGAGTGGCCCAACGAGCGGATTCACACCTTCAATAGCATCGCCGCTGCCCGTCTTGTCCGATGGATTTGCCTCGGTCAGCGTACTCGATCCGACGTCGGGCGATGGAGAAGAGACGGAAACCCCGGTTGGCGGATTTACGGCATTCTCGCGCCCAAACTCCCCAGGCTTATTCGGATTGAAGGGAACCGAAGCGACGAGCGCCTCCGTTGCCTCCATTTTTTTAGAGAGCTTGTCGCCGGCCGGCGCGGGCGAGGGATGTGTGGGTGCACTCGCTGTATTTCGGGAGGCTGCCGTCGCCGGCTCTGCGTTCTTCGGCGTGGGTTTCGTTGACGCACGGCCCTTGGACCCGCTCGATTTTTTCGCTGCTGACGTTGACGACGCCTTCTTTTTCGACATTTAAGGCCTGGATAAAGGAAAATTGCATTACTGGCAAGAGATATTCCCGCTATCCCTGTGGCATCAGATCAGTCTACCGAACGGCTCATGGATTCCTCTTCGTCACTGCGGATGTTTTCACGGTACCCCGCTTGCAATAGTGAACGATGCCCTGAGCAACATTAGGGCCCCCACTTGAACAAGGAGAGCAACATGAGTCGAACCACATCCAGATGGGCGTTGCCGCTCATCCTCACGACGCTTGCAGCTTCTGCTTGCGGAGTCCGCACGCACACTACCGACGTGAGCATGGGCATGAACCGCGCGCCGACGTGCGACGAAGCTGTGGATCTCTACACGAGTCGTGCGGCCGTTCCCCACGATTACTACGAGCTCGCTTGGATCAGCGCCGAAGGCAACTCGGTCTACACCAGCGACGGCAAAATCACTGATCAGATCAGAAAGAAGGCGGCACAGGTCGGTGCCAACGCGATCATCGTGAACGATTTCAAGGAAACCGGCGCGACTGCCAAAGTCATCGGCGCGGCAGTCGGCGCCAACTCGGCAGACACGAAGGTATCGGCACTCGCTGTATACATGCCGGCGGAAAGAGACCGCGTTACTCTCAAATGCGGTAAGTAACGGTTTTAGACAAGCATGGCTGCAAGAAAAATGGCTGTCCTTAACGGGCAGCCATTTTTTTGGGAGAACCTGGATGATCCTATTTGCTGAAAATCATCTCACCAGATAGTCGGAACAACTCCGGACGGTCTTACCATCGCATCGCCTTCCCTGCACCCAAACGCTTTTGCGAATTGAGGCATGTTGGAGAGTGGCCCGTTGGTGCGCCAGTACGCCGGAGCATGGGGATCCGTCTTGACGGCAGTACGAATCGACTCGGGCCGGGAGTGCGAGCGCCACGACTGCGCGTAGGCGATGAAGAACCGCTGCTCGGGCGTATAGCCGTCGATGATGTCTCGTTTCCCTGTCCGGTTGAGCGCTTTTTCAAGCGCGTCATAGGCGATGAGCATTCCCCCATAGTCCGCGAGGTTTTCGCCTAACGTGAGCGCCCCATTGACGTGGATCGTGTCGATTGCGACATAGCCGTTGAATTGCTGGACGATGCGGTTCGCCTGCTCGGTGAAGCGAACCGAATCCTGGGCGGTCCACCAATCGCGCAGATTCCCCTGCGCGTCGTAGCGACGCCCTTCGTCGTCGAAGCCATGCGTTAGCTCATGCCCGGCCCAGCTTCCGCCGAGGGACCCGTAGTTCGATGCCATGTCTCCATTGGGGTCGAACGTCTGGGGTGCGAGAGCACCGGCGGGAAAAACCATCTCGTTCATCGACGGATCGTAGTACGCATTCACGGTCGGAACCGTCATGCCCCACTCGGTCTTGTCGACCGGCTGGCCCGGCCGATTTACAACCCGCTTCCACTCAAATGCATTGGCGCGGAAAACGTTGGGGGCAAATGGACCATCGACGACCTGCAGTGAGGAGTAATTTCGCCACGCATCAGGATAGCCGACTTTCTCATTCATCGCCGCGAGCTTTTTCAATGCGAGCTGACGCGTTGAATCGGACATCCACGACAGGTTCATCAGCCGCTCGCGAAATGATGAGCGAATGTCGTCGATGACCTGCCTCGCCTGGGCCTTTGCCGCCGGCGAGAACGTCTGCGTCACGTAGGCCTGGCCGAGTGCTTCGCCGAGCTGGCGATCCGTGATACGCGCGCAACGCTTCCAGCGCGGCAGCATTTGCTTTGCCCCGCTGTATAACGCGTTGTATGTGAAATCTTCATTGGCGAACGAGCTGCTGAGCCACGGCGATGCGGAGCTGATCAGATGGTACCGCATGTATGCGCGCCAGTCGTCGAGCGGAGTCGTCTCGATCAAGCCGTTCAATCGTCGCATGAAATCGGGCTGTGCGACGTTGAGATATGGTGTGCTCGAGGACAACCCGATCGAGCGATAGTATGACAGCCAGTTGACCGAAGGAGCGAGCTTCGCAAGCTCGGCAGAAGTCGTCTTGTGATAGCTCGCGTTTGGATCGCGCAGTGCTACTCGCGTCATCGACGCCTTCGCAAGCTCGGTCTCCAGGGCCATCACTCGATTCGCATCAGCCGCTGCAGCGGACGGGGCTTCACCGGCGAGAGCGAGCGCGCGGGCGACGTGAGCAACATATTTGCGGCGCAGCGAATCGGACGCGGCGTCTGTCTTCGTATAGTAGTCGCGATCGGGCATCCCAAGCCCGCCTTGCGACGCCCACGCGATGTAATGGGCGGCATCTTTCGGGTCCGCGTCGGGGCGAAATCGGAATGCTAGGTTGACGCCCATCTTCTGAAGCGAGGCGATTTCAGCCACCAGCGCCTCGCGCGACCTGACCGCGTCAATCCTATGCAGGTCTGCCTGCAACGGTGAAATGCCGTCGCGCTGTGCGCGTGCTGTGTCCATGCAGCTTGCGTAGTAGTTGCCCAGTTTCGCGAGGGTGCTGCCGGCTGGCGCCGTATGGCGCGCTTTGACGGCCTCGTCGAGGACCGAGCGCACAACGAGCTCGTTGCGATCGGTCATGTCTCGGCCGACCCCGGACGATGAGAAGGCTGCAGGAATGGTGTCGTTTTTTATCCATGCGCCATTTGCAAACGCGAAGAAATCGCTGCAGGCATTCGCGGTCTTGTCGATGAACGAGGGGTCGAAAACCTTCAGCGCGGGCGGGATCGGAACAGCGAAGCCCGCCGTCGTCGTTACAGTTTGCGCATGGACAATCGCGGGCATTGCAACGAAGGTGAGGGCAAGCGACAGCAGGCGTAATTTCGGCATAGGATGAGCGGCAGCGCGGGTGAAGGTGCGGTACGAGTGATGAACGATAACTCACGGCCATTTCAGATGCAGCGGACAGTCAGGCGGCGGGAAATGGTAATCACCGCACCGTGTTCTCCATGACCGTGTTAGAATAGCTTTGCCTGATGCCAGACTCCACCGTTCGATCCGACATCCAGAACGCGATCGGCTCAGATTATTCGATCGATCGTGAAATGCCGAGCCCCGGTGGCCTGTTGATTCTCGACGGGGTCGGCAAGGCTGATGAAACGCGTGTCAACATCAAAGGCATCTCACTGGATGAGATGAAGAGTTCCTCGCCGCCGCTCACCGATGCGGGGCTCGCGGCGCGACGCATTCGCCACCCGAATATTCTTTCGATCATCGAATCCGGTTTGAGCTCGAACACTTTCTACTGGATATCTCCAGCGATCGACGCTCGAACACTTCGCGCAAGGCTTGGCCGCGGCGGTCGCATGGAGTTGGCCGATTCGATGACCGTGCTGCGCGATGTCTCGGCGGCGCTCACTCATGCGCATCTCCACGGAGTGGTGCATGGCGGACTTACGCCGGACAGCATTCTCATCAGCGGCGGCTCGGCGCTCGTCGCAGATCTCGGCGTCGCAGAGGTCTTCACAGCATTGCGAAACAGAACGGCGAACGATCCTCAGAGCTGGGTTGCAGCGGCAGATCCGGTTCGTTATTCCACGCCGGAACAGGCGCAAGGCAGTCCCGCTGACGCGCGATCCGACGTCTATGCGTGGGGAGTAATTGCGTACGAGCTCCTTGGCGGCAGGCATCCCTTCGCAGGTCGCAACACTCCCAGGCAGATGGCGGCCGCACACACTGACGAAGAACCAGCACAGCTCGCGACCGGGAAATCAGAGATTCCGTCAGCGGTAAATCGGCTCATCATGCGATGTCTTTGCAAGGACCCGTCGAAACGGCCGGAGTCGGCCCGCGAAATTCTGGCGGTTATGACAAAGGAGATGCTTGTCCCGCCTCCGGCGCCGGCCGCGGGAAAGGGTCAAAAGGCGGTGACAGTCCTCGTTTTGCTGGTGATAGTGCTCGTCGGCGTGATGGTCTTCCTCGGATTCAACAAATAAGTCCGTTTCGATCTCAAACATTTCTGTTTCGTAACATTCCGCGATTTGTCAGCGGGTGCCTGGCAGTTTGAGTTTATTTATCTTGCGCTGACCGGTTCCCGGCATTTCCTTGTACCGGGCTGCAATGCTCGTGAATCGCCGCCTCAAAGCCGGCCGAGCCAGTCGCCCAACCAGGTCGGTTGGGCTTTTTTTTCTGTTGTTATTTTCCCGCACCACAAATTCCGGTAAACCAATGCGCCGCTCGGCAA
>JANYKY010000081.1 GCA_025357975.1 Gemmatimonadaceae bacterium | reverse complement strand
GGAATGGGGACCCTTTCTGTGGACAGCCCCCATCGTACTTCAATAGAGCCCAATCATTGGCTGGAAATTTCAACAAACAGCGGGAAATGATCGGAAGCCGTTTTTACGACTTCCGGTGTGCGGCGAACTTCGCATGCAGTGAAACGCGACACATACTCGGCTGGCGTGAAAACGTAATCCAGCCTTACGTGCGGATTCCAAACCGGAAAAGTGTGACCGGGATCGTTCTGTTGATCCGTATGCAGCGTACGCCAGGCATCGAGATAACCGTCGGATTGCATCATTGAGATTGTGCTGCGAGCAATGTTACGTCCGCTCACCCATACCATCCCGCGAATCCACGCCGGCATAGGGGATGGATCGAAAACTTCCCCGGGGGCAAGTGCGTTGAAATCTCCGGCAAGTATGTGAAACGCAAATGCCTGCTGCTCGTTTGTCAGCTGCTGTTGTATTCCGTCGAGAAGTCCGCGAAGCTCGCGCGCCCGTTGTCTCTCGGTCCAGTTTGAGAACCATGCGCGAAGATGCAGCACGAAGATGCGCGGAAAACCATCGGCAAGCGACACCTCGAGTAGCGCATGGCGGGTTCGCGGAGGATGGCGCCACGCGTAATTGAGCACGGGCACATTGCTGAGGAACCCCGTCGAGTGTGACTGGCGCGATCCCGAAAACCTGAAGCCCGCCAGTTTTGCAATGCGCTCGACTTCCAACGGGTGCGTCGCTTCCTGAAGCGCAACGACATCAGGCTTGGCGGCTCTTATCACCTCAGCAATTTCTTCGGCGCGGCCAACCCCGCCCTCGCGAATGTTGTAGGTGAGGAACCGCAATGCTACGAAGTCAAAAGGTGCTGCGCCTCACGCATCGCGTGATGCATCTGTGGCCTCCTCATCTTCTTTGGGCTTCTTGAGAAGTACCAGATACGGCTGATCCATCGTTATGTCGCGAACGTACTGCACGAGGGAGGTGGTAGCCTGAAGATTTACCGGTCGCCCGGTCATCTCACAGAGTCGCTTACGCAACGGGCCGAGTGCCGAGGATGCATATGGATGTTCATCGCTCAAAGGCACGGAGTGGACTCCGGGAATGTGAAATTCACCGAACAGCATAACCATGTCTCCGCCGACAAACGTCACGTCGAGGTCACTGGTTCCCGGGCCCTCTGCATCGAACGGCGCATCTGATCCATGCTTGTGTCCGGTGATCGAGCTTCCACGGAGAATCACGTCTACGCCAGCAGGTGTCGCCTCGCTCAGGACTCGAATGAACTCCTCATAGCGTGCCGGATCATTGCCAAAGGCAAGCTTCGTTACGCGATCCCGAATCTCCCGCTGGCTTTCAGCGTCGAGCGCGTCGGCTCCATCCTCATGTTGTGAGTTATCTGTCATGCTCAGGCTGAATGCAGAAGTGAAGCCACCTTTACAAGAGCGGGCCGGTCAGCTTGCGACTCCATAGCGGGAGGTGAGGCTGGCTATGAGTGCGTTTGTAGTGGGAGGAGTTCCCGTCGCCTTCTCGATAAGCATGGCCGGCGAGTAGCGTTTACCATGCTGGTGAACCTTATCGCGAAGCCACTCCTGTAGAGGGCGGAACTCTCCCGCCGCGAATGCCTCATCGAACGGCCCGACATCCCTCTCAGCTGCATCGAAGAGCTGCGCCGCGTACACGTTGCCGAGCGTATAAGTCGGGAAGTAGCCGATGAGACTTTCCGACCAGTGGATGTCCTGAAGGCAGCCGTTCCGATCGCTATCGGGCGTGACGCCGAGGTAATGCCGATACTTCTCGCCCCATGCAGAAGGAACGTCCGTTGCGCGAAGATCGCCGTCGAGCAAAGCTCGCTCGAGCTCGAACCTGATGACAATATGAAGATTGTATGTGACTTCGTCCGCTTCGACGCGGATGAAGCCGGGTGCAACACGATTCATCGGGCCGCGAAAAGCTTCGAGCGAGATTCCGTGCAGCTCTTCGGGGAATGCAGCCTGTAATTGCGGGTAGAGGTACAGCCAGAAGCCGTGACTTCGCCCGACGAGATTCTCCCACAGTCGGGACTGCGACTCGTGAATGCCGAGTGACACTGCTTCGCCCATTGGTGTTCCATAGCGCGCTGGGTCCAGGCCTTGTTCGTACAGTGCATGCCCCGTCTCGTGCATTACGCCGAGGAATCCGTTGACGAAGCTGCGAGCTTGATAGCGCGACGCGATCCGCACGTCACCGGGGCCGATGTGTGTGCAGAACGGATGTGGTCCGAGATCGAAGCGGCCTGACTCTATGTCGAAACCAAGTATCGCGGCGATTCGTTCAGCAAACTCGCGCTGCCGTTCGACGGGCAACTCACGCTCAATCGCGTGCGTGGGCGCCGACGCCTTCTCACGCAACGAATCGACAAGTGGCACCAACGCTGGACCGAGCTGGGCGAAAAGTTCCGAGACTTGCCCGGTTGTCATGCCCGGCTCGTAATCGTCGAGAAGAGCGTCGTACCGTACGCCCTTGTATCCGATTGCATCGGCTTTTTCGCGTGCAAGTGCGAAC
>JANYKY010000067.1 GCA_025357975.1 Gemmatimonadaceae bacterium | reverse complement strand
ACCAGATTCTCTCCGAAGAAGTGCGAGAGCGTTTCGACCACCGGAATATCAACGTCGAGGTACCGGAGTTCGCGGACGGCCTGCTGATCCCTACAGGTGAGAATCTCGCGCGTTTTATTTTCGAGCGTGTCGCATCGCGCCTCCCGGCCGCCGTGCGTGTGTCCAGCGTAACCGTCGCGGAAGACCAGACCCTGAGCGCCACATACAACGGATGACAATGCGCAGTATTCTTTTTCTCTGCATCGCCCTGATAGCCGGCTGCGCTCCTCAGCATTCGACCTCTGTCGTGCCGGTGCGTTCGCCAATCGACGTCCTTCGCCACTCTATCGACTCTCTCGTTAACGGGCCGAATTTCGCGCGAGCCAACCTCGGTTTCCTCGTTGTCGATCCCCAGACAGGCGACACTCTGTACTCGCATAATGCAGGCAAGCTGTTCATGCCTGCATCCAACCAGAAACTTCTCACGAGCTCCGTTGCACTCGCGCAACTTGGCCCCGACTACCGTTTCGCCACGACGTTCGTAACGCGCGGCAAAATCACGAACGGTGTAGTCGCGGGAGATCTGATCGTTATCGGGCGCGGCGACCCGACGGTGAGTGATCGAGTAAAGGGAAATGCGATGGCCTTCATGCAAACGGTTGCGGATTCGCTCGTTGCACACGGTGTCCACCGCATCAACGGCTCATTGAGGGCAGGCGGGAACGCGTTTCCGGATTCGATCTATGGATACGGCTGGGAATGGGACGACATCCGCGGCGAGAGCGCTGCTCCGGTCGATGAGCTCGAATTTAACGAAGGGATGACTCGGCACGTCGTGCACGTTGATAACCGCGACACGCTCGTGGCGATTGCCACCGACTCGCCAACGAATTCGTACCTGAGCGCGCTTGCTTCCGGCCTCACCAGGCGAGGCGTCGTTATCTCACAGACACAAACGCAGCCTGGATTCGACAACCTGGCCGGACCGCTCGATACTCTCTACAGTTTTTATTCTCCGGCGCTTCGAGACATCCTCAAACCGTTTCTCAAACCATCACAGAATCAGATTGGAGAGGCGCTGATCAAAGCGCTCGGGCTCGAAAAAACCGGCGTCGGCATGACGGACAGCGGCGCGGTAGTCATCAAGCGCCAGCTCGCGGCGTGGGGAATCGACTCTACCTCCACTGTCATCTACGATGGCAGCGGAATGTCGCGCCACGATCTCGTGACGCCAGAAGCGATCGTCAAGATTCTGATCGGAATACAGCGTGACCCGGCGTTTGCATCATTCTACGATGCGTTGCCGATCGCCGGCATCGACGGAACTATTCGCACGCGGATGATCGGTACAGCTGCCGCGAGCAACATCCACGCGAAAACAGGCACGCTCGAATTCGTTCGATCATTGTCCGGTTATGTCACCACTGCTGCCGGAGAAAAACTCGTCTTCAGCATGCTGTCGAATCACTACCCTGGGCCCGTCGCAGACGTGACGCATCTCCAGGACCAGGTCGGCGTACTGCTCGCAACCTACCGGGGACGATTCACCCAGTGATCTCCGTCGCCGACGCGAGCGCCAGAATTCTCGATGGAATTCAGCGGTTGCCGGCAGTGACCATCGATACTGGGGAAGCTCTCGGTCGAGTGCTGGCCGAGCGAGTCATCGCTCCGCTCACCTCACCTCCCTGGGACAACTCTTCCATGGATGGTTACGCCGTTCGCTCGGCCGATCTCGCACGCGGGCCACTGCGCGTCGTCGCTACAATTGCGGCAGGTGGATTTCCGCCTCGAGATCTTGAGACCGGCGAAGCGATGCGAATCATGACCGGTGCGCCTGTTCCGCGCGGCGCCGATGCAGTGATCAGAAAGGAAGACACTGATGAAGGACGCGAAGTTGTCACTGTGCGAGACACACGTGACGCCCGTCGCAACATTCGAAGAGCGGGCGAAGATTTTCGCGCGGGTGATGTGCTCTTCGAGGCAGGCGAGCTGCTGACGATCGGTCACATCGGCGCGCTTGCATCGGCTGGCATTCGTTCCATCAGCGTTCATCGCGCACCGCGCGTCGCAATCATCAGTTCAGGCGACGAGCTCATCGACTTGCACAAGTTCACTGCCGGTCAAGCCGGAAAGAAAATTGTTTCCGCAAACTCAGTCACGCTGGCAGCATTGATTCGCGAAGCTGGCGGAGAGCCGACAGACATCGGGATTGCCAGCGACACTGCTCAGTCTATGCGCGAAACTCTCGGCGAGGCAACCGGCTTTGACTTGATCATCACGACAGCGGGCATCTCTGTCGGCGATCACGACCACGTCCGCGACGCCATAGTCGCACTCGGTGGAAATATCGATTTCTGGAAGGTGAGAATGCGGCCGGGCGCGCCGCTCGCGTTCGGCACGATCCACGGAGCTTCGTGGATTGGCCTCTCCGGAAATCCCGTATCGGCCATTGTGACATTCGAGGTGTTCGTCAGACCCATCATTCGGAAGATGCGCGGACTCGCAGGAATTTTCCCGCGGACTGTTCGGGTTACCCTCGGCGAGCCCATCATGCTTGCCGCGCCACTGATGCACTTTCTTCGTGTCGTGATTACACAAGAGGACGGCAGCTTCGTAGCGCGGCTTGCCGGATCGCAGAGTTCCGGCGTGATGACGTCACTCGCCAGAGCGAACGCGCTCTTGATTATTCCCGGAGACCGGCTGGACCTGCGCACTGGCGAGCAATACTTCGCGATGCCACTCGGCAACAGTTTCGAAACCGCGACATCACTTGTTCTTTCCTGATGGCAAACAAAACAGAGTTGCACGACCTTCACGGCGACGATCTCGTCGCCGCTTTGCGCGACAGGTTCAAGACCGTCGTCAGTGACGTGCCGGTTGGAGACCGGACATTCTCCATCGTCCGGCCGAGCAATTCGGATGATCTGATTCGCGAAGAAGATTTCGTTCTGGACGAGCGGCTGCCTTACTGGGCGGACATCTGGCCAGCTTCGACAATTCTCGCAAGGCATTTCGTCGAGCTGTCAAAAAGCAAACGTCCGCGGAATCCCGGGCGAGGGCTGGAGCTCGGTTGTGGCGTGGGACTCGTGACACTCGCTGCGATGGTTGCCGGGTACGACATGATTGCTTCCGACTATTACACCGATGCGCTGGCATTCACGCGCGCCAATGCGTTCCGAAACATCGGACGCTCACCCGACGCGCCAATGATCGACTGGCGCCACTTTCCGGCAGATGTAAAAGGTCTAGACCTGATTCTCGCGTCGGATGTTCTGTACGAGAAGGAATACGCGAGACTGCTCCCAGGAATTTTCAAGAGGGCACTCGCACCGGGTGGAATGGCCATCGTCTCTGATCCGGGCCGCGTCGGTGTCCCCGATTTTCTCGAGGAGTGCAAGGACGTCGGCCTCGTGATTCGCTCGAAGACCACTCACGCCTTCGAGGAAGGCGAGATCAAGCAGCAGATCGATCTGTACGAGGTTGCTGACTCGAGGAGCTGAGCTCCCCAGGCCTACATCAGCCGATACTTCGGCCCGCTTTCGCCTTCTCTTGGTGTCCACCGCGGACCGATCACATCCGTCGCTTTGCAGTCAATGCAGTTCGCCTGATTCACAATCAAGCGACCATCGTCGCCAAGCTCATATACACCCGCCGGACACATGTGCGCGTACAATCGCGCAACCTCTGGCGTGATATCCTTGCCGATAATGAGATGCGAAGGAATCGTGTCACGCGTCGCATTACCGGATTTGAAGTTCGCGTCGAGCTTGCTGAACGTGAGCTTGCCGTCGGGAGAAAATGGCTTCTCTCCGGTGATCGTGCGAGGTACCTCGGCGTCGGGCTCAGATTCCATCTTTCCACCGGGGAACGCGCCCTTCGTGAGTGTCATCAGTGTTGCTTTCATTCCGCCGACGTAAAGACCGCCATGCTGGAATGCCAGACGCATGTTGCGACGCTCCTTCAAGTCTGCAACGATGTAGCTGGCGTTGACTAGCGTATCGTAGCGAGCCATGGTGTTCGCGCTGACGTCATTTTTCTTGAGAGCATCGAAGATTGCGCGCGCCGCGAACATTCCGGATTGCATCGCGTAGTGGACTCCCTTAAGCGATGCAACCTCTACGAACCCAGCCGAATCGCCGACGATCATCACGCCCTCTCCCTGGCGACGCTTCGGAATCGCGAAATATCCGCCCTCGGGAATTGTCTTGGCTCCCCACTCCACCATCTCGCCACCTTCCAGATATTCACGGAACGGTGATTTCGTCTTGATCTTCTGGAGCATCTCGTGGACGTCGAGCGTCGTCTGCCGATAGTCCATGCCGACAACAATCCCGATCGCAACAAGATTAGGCGTGAGAGGATACATGAAACTTCCGCCGAATCCGTCATTAGGCACGGGCCATCCAAGCGAGTGAACAATTGCGTCGAGCGGCTTTTTCGTCTCCCAGATTTCCTTGACGCCCAGTGCAAAGATTTGCGGGTTCTCCGACGTGATCTTCGCGTCGGCCATGTACGCCTGCGACAGCGATCCGCGCGTACCCTCTGAGAGAACCGTTATTCGCGCCGAAATATCTGTTGGCGGGGCGTATCCGCTGCCTGGTGTTCCTTCGCGTG
>JANYKY010000475.1 GCA_025357975.1 Gemmatimonadaceae bacterium | reverse complement strand
GAAGTCGACGCGGCCGCTGGGTTGCCTCAGTGGACGATGGTTGGACTTCCACTCGGTGCTGTAAAGGAGAGCAGGGAACGCGTTGGCGCGGCGCTCGTGAACTCGGGGTTCACTATGCCACCTCGGCGTATCACCGTGAATCTGGCCCCGGCTGACATTCGCAAAGAAGGAACCGCTTTCGATCTTCCGATTGCCATTGGGATTCTCGTAGCCACAGGCCAGCTCTCTCCCGAAACGGTTGAAGGGCGTTTATTCGTGGGCGAGCTTGGCCTCGACGGATCATTGCGCGGAATTCGGGGCGCGCTCTCCATCGCGCGGCGGGCGGGCGCATGCCCTTCCATTCGCGAGCTCATCCTGCCGCAGGTCAATGTCGCCGAAGCAGAGCGGGTCAGCTCGTTGAGGCTGTCGTCTCCTCCTGATTTCCGGACTCTCGCGACAGAGCTCCGCGAGAACTCACTTTCTGCGGCTCGGTCTACCACGCCAAGAAATTGTTCGCGGCGCGAGTCGCTCGACTTCGCGGACGTGGTTGGTCAGGCGAGCGCGAAGCGCGCGCTCGAGGTCGCGGCAGCTGGGGGCCATAATCTCGTGATGATTGGGCCTCCTGGCGCCGGAAAGACAATGCTCGCCCGGCGACTCTCCGGAATTTTACCTGAGTTGAGCGAGCCCGAATCGCTTGAAGTGATTGCGATTCATTCGGTTGCGGGGATTCTCACCGACGATTGGCTCGCGTCGGGCGCACCTCGTCCGTTCCGGGCACCTCATCACTCGATCTCGAGCGCGGGCCTAATCGGTGGTGGAAGCTCGCCGCGACCGGGGGAGGTCAGTCTCGCTCACAACGGCGTGCTCTTTCTCGACGAGATGCTCGAGTTTCCGAGATCAGTTCTCGAAGGACTGCGTCAACCAATGGAAGACGGGCGAGTTGTCATCTCCCGTGCGGCGATGTCGGTGCCATTTCCCGCACGATTCACACTTGTCGGCGCGACCAATCCTTGCCCGTGCGGAAGAGCAGGTGACCCAACGGGAACGTGTACCTGCTCGCCTGCTGATATTGAACGGTACTCGAACAAGATGTCAGGTCCACTGGCCGACAGAATCGACATGCACGTGCCGGTCGGTGCAGTTGCGCTGAAAGATCTGAGTGCGGACGCGTCCGAGGAGTCCAGTACTGCCATTCGCGCCCGCGTTGAGTCATCAAGGGTACTCCAGCGAGAGCGTTTTGCGAGACTGCCAGGTGTTTGCTGCAACGCCCATGCACCGGGCCGGTGGATTGACTCGCACGCTCATGTCGAGCCAGAAGCGCGATCGCTTCTCCAAAAGGCAGCGCACGCGCTCGCCCTGTCGGCAAGAGGATACCACCGGGTTCTCAAGGTCGCCCGCACCATCGCCGACATAGATGCCTCTCCGGTTGTGAGCAACCACCATGTCTCGGAGGCGCTGCGCTACCGGCCGGCCGCCAGGAGTACGTGATGGCTTAACCTGGCACACCCGAAACGGCCGACCCTTTGACGCGTCAATACTATGCGCCAGAGAGCGCGATTTCGATCGTTACCGGTCACGAATGCCACCGTCGCTGCTCATCGTTCCCGATCTCTCCGCTTCCAATCATCCCAGCCGCTACTCGGCCCCGCTGCAATATGCGGCGCCAGTGGCCAATGTGTCGCTGTCCCAAGTGCTGGCAGCGATGTCGCGCGCGCTCGATCTCACGGAAGGCCGGAGCGAAGGTCATACGGTACGCACATGCATCATCGGAATGCGCATCGCGAATGAGCTCGACCTTTCGGCATTCGATAAAGTCGCGCTGTACGGTGCGCTTCTTCTCAAGGACTCAGGCTCCGGGGGAACCGCGCGGCTCGCCGAAGTGGTCGCCGCTGTCTCGCCTGAAGAGGCGGTGCGGCTCAACATCGAAGCGCTTCAGCACAGGACAAAAAGCGTCATAAAAAATGCCCGGTCTGCCAGCCGTGATGCGATCACAAGTCGCGTCGCCCACTTGCTCGGGCGCCGCGGGCGAGCCCGGCCCGTCCCGCCGACACTGTCGAGAGCGGAACGCGGAGAGAGCATGGCACTTCGGATGGGATTTTCCACGGCGACGGCAGACGCGATCCGGTGCATCGACGAGCACTGGGACGGGTCCGGATCTCCAGATGGCAAGCAAGACCATGAGATCCCACTATTCTCCAGAATCATTATTCTCTCGCAGACGCTCGACGCATTCGTAACACAATGCGGACTCGCGGTTGCGCTGAGAATGACACGCGAGCGAAGCGGCCAGTGGTTTGACCCGCAGCTCGTCCGCCTGGTGCGCAGTTGGCGCGAAGACACGGACTGGTGGGAAGCATTGATGTCACCTGACGCGACAACCGCCGCACTCGCCGCTGAGCCGCAGCAGCATACGCGTTTCGTCGACGATAAAGGCCTCGACGATGTGTGTAAAGCGTTCGCTGAGATCATCGATTCAAAGTCGCCGTTCACGTACCAGCATTCGACGAACGTGGCGAAGTACGCGAGAGCGACTGCCTTCGAGCTCGGCTTCGAAAAAAAGGACATGCGACTCATCAACAGAGCCGCGCTGCTGCACGACGTTGGCAAGTTGGGCGTATCGACGCATATACTCGATAAGGCTGGCCCGCTCACCCAAGAAGAGCGAGCAGAAATGGAGCGTCACCCGCTTTATACATGGGAGATATTGAGCCGAGTCGAGGCGTTTTCCGGGTTTGCACGGACAGCCTCATTGCACCACGAGAAACTCGATGGCTCCGGTTACCCCTGGGGCGTGCCAGCTGAAGAGCTCGACGTGCCGTCGAGAATCCTGTGCGTTGCGGATATGTACGAGGCGCTGACCGCCAATCGGCCGTATCGCGCGGGAATGAGCCGCGACATGGCGCTTCGGATTATCAGGTCGGGAAGTGGCAAGCTGGTGTGCCCGCTTGCAACCGAAGCGCTTACCGAGGCAACCCGTCATCTGAAAGTGGCGTTGGCGTCCTAGAGACAGCCACAAGCCACAAGCCACAAGCCACAGAGCACGGGCACGGGCACGGGCACAGGGAACAGGCCACGGGCCACCGGCCATACGCCACACGTCGCAGCGAAAGATGCGACCGCACGCAAGTTCGGAGTTAGCGTTCGGCTTTCGGCTTTCGGCTTTCGGCTTTCGGCTTTCGGCTTTCGGCTTTCGGCTTTTGGCTTTTGGCTTTTGGCTTTTGGCTTTTGGCTTTTGGCTTTTGGCTTGTGGCCCGTGGCCCGTGGCTTTTAACTCGGGTCTAGTCCCACCCTCCATAGGCGATAAATGACTTAGCAAGCCCGCCCATCCGCTCAACATGTATCGAAGAGCCCGGAAAAAGCGCGGCAAATTCCCGGCGCGTCATCAGTCGCACCGAATCAACCTCCGCGCGTGCGGCCGCCAGATCAGGAATGCGCTTGTACCAACCCACATCGAAGCGGTGCACCATCTGCGCTCGAACCTCTGCGGGCAAATACTGAAACCATGGAAACAGAAAATGCGGCTCGAGAGGGAATCGCTTATTCGGTGTCTGGATGAAGTAGCGCTTTCCAACACGCATGACTTCGTTCGCCATGCGACGCTGGTCACTGTAGGTCCCGACGTGTTCGATCACCGAGTTCGAAAAAACTATGTCGAATGACTTCGTGCCAAACCTCGGCATGTTGCGAGCGTCACCCACCGCGCTGACGAACTGGTCGGACGCGACTTCCTGATGCTCGATGTTCAGCAGTGTCACCGTCACGTCGCCCGGATCATCGCCTGTCATCAGCGTCCAGAACGCCTGGGTTCCCCCGATGTCCAGTACATCGACATGACCTTTCACGGTTGCCAGCAGTGACAGGAAGAGCGAGAAACGCTTCCTTCTCAACCGCGTCGCCAGCGAAGTCCCGCTGCTGTTGTCAGCAAGGGACTTGAGGAGCGAGTTTCCGACGTCTGCGGCAGGCGGGCGCGGAGCGAAGGTCACGCGGGTGACAACTCTAGCTGCGGCGCTGGTTGGCGCACTTTTACGGGCGCTGCCTCGAGTTGCGCAATTGTCACGACTGCACCGGCGAACCAGAAATAGAAGTACGATACGACGAGCGCGTTGAAGACCACACCAGTCCATGCGTTGATCATGATGCCGATAGTCGTGAACAACACCACCAGACCCATCAGCCGCCGGTTCAGAGTCGTGGCTGAGCGCGCGACCTTCAGCGACGTAAATAGAATGCCGATGTAAATCGCGAGATGCGCGATGAGGCCTTCTATCCCGAGCTCAACAGCGTATTTGAAATAACCGTTGTCCGCAGTGAGCGGCTCGAGCCCGAATCTCGTTGCTGACTGATCCGTGGTGCCGAGGCCGGAGCCCAGGGGGTGATCGAAAAATGCAGTGAAGCCTTTCAGGAAGTCTTTGGAATGAGAAGCGCTGCTCCCGGTTTGCCACGTCAGCGTGTCGAAGATGAACCCCGCCAACCCCGGAACCACGAACATCGCGATGACGATGGCCACGCCCGCGCCAATGAATCCAGCGACGGCCCACTCCGGTTTCCGCAGCATGATGACCACGAGCACGAGCTGGATCAGGCAGACAAAAATCGTCATTCGGGTAATGCTGAGCAGAAGCCCGATCCAGATGATCGCGTATTCGATTTTCATCGACAGGCTGATACGGCGAGCTCGCCCGAACACCCACACCGTTGCGATTGGAAGCAGAATCAGGAATGGCATGGCGAACCCCTGGCTCGAGAGGTAAACCGAGCCGGCCCGCTGCACTTCTATGTTACCGATGTGCGTCCAGTAATTCGTAGGCAGTCCGAATTCATTTCCGGCGGTAAATGCCGACACGTTCAGGAAGTCCTGGAAATACGATGCGACTCCCAGGAGGACGAGCATGTCGGGCGTGACGAAAATCCGCTCGACGATTGCTATCGCACACGTGAGAAGAAGAATGATGTAGAGTCGCCGAAGCGTCTGCGGATCATCGACAATCTCGGGGGATGCGCGACCAACGAAATAAAGCAGCAGAAAGAATGCGATATCACGCATCCCATACACTTCGGTGCCGGGTGGTAACTCGATGCGGAACAGTGCTTTGCCCGCAAATAGAAAAGCGAGCGCAATGGCGATAAGCGACGCGACCGCGAGGTCGATCCACGACACGCTGACTCGCGGTCCGCGTCCCGAAACGGCACGCAAAATGACAATCAGTATGAGCGCGATGACGGCAGCTTCTTTCCACGCGGCAAGTGCGCGCACGGTAGTCATCGCCATGCCAAGCCCGCCGAATAGAAGCGCTACGAGCAGGCTGTGAAAGGGCAGGCCCCACGAAAAAAGCGGGAGGGCCACGCGATTGAAAAAAGTGGGCTTGAGCGGCGTCGCAGCTTCTGTCATCGGATGAAAAAACTAATTGCGTTTGCCCTCGCTTGCTTTGCATCGAGCAAAGGTCAACAGGCGCCCCCTTTCGCACGTATGAGAGATATCCGCCCTAAGGGGCGTTAACGAAAAGCCCCAATCAAACAATGAAGTTCTTTTCAATGTGTGCGCTCGCCGCATCTATTTTCTTCCTCCCCGCAGTCGCGGCCGCACAGGTCGGATCGACGACAGACATTATTATGGGGCGAGTCACCTCGCCCGACGGGAAGCCGGTAGCCGGCGCGCATGTCGAGGTCACCTCGACCGAAACGCAGATCGCGCGTACGAAGACAACCGACGCCGACGGCCGTTATTCTATCCTGTTTCCGGACGGCGGTGGAACGTATCAGGCGCAGGTGATCGCGATCGGTTTCGCGCCGCAACGGTTTAGCGTCATCCGCAACAACGACGAAGATCGTCTCGTTCACGATGTCGTCATGGGCCGGAACGCGACCGTGCTCCAAAGCGTGCAGGTGCGTGCGAATCCAAACCGAGGCAGAACCAACGATCGTCCCGAAGCCGGATCGACGGAGCGCGGCCTGCCTCCCGGCCTCATTGATCGCCTTCCAATCGATGCCGGGGACCTCAATGCTCTTGCAACACTGGCTCCCGGCGTCGTCGGTGTCGCCGCAACG
>JANYKY010000474.1 GCA_025357975.1 Gemmatimonadaceae bacterium | reverse complement strand
TGCGGTCTTTTGTTCTCTCCGGTCCGCTGCTCAGGTGCTCGCGAGAGCTGCGACAAAGCAACTACCGGCACCCGAAGCTCTCGAGCCAGCGCCTTTAGTGACCGGGAGATGTAGCTGATCTCCTGCTGCCTGCTCTCGGATTGGGTTGGGCCCTGCATCAACTGCAGGTAGTCGATAACAACGAGGCCAATGTTATTGTCGATTTTGAGCCGCCGCGCCTTCGATCGCATTTCGAGCAACGTGATTCCGGGCGTGTCATCGATCCATATCGGCGCGTGGCTGAGAATACCGGCAGCGCGGCCGAGGCGCACGAATTCATCGTCGTGCAGCTTGCCTTTCCGGAGACGCTGGGCGTCCACCCGGCCCTCGGATGTCAGGAGGCGCTGGACGAGCTGCTCCTTACTCATTTCTAGCGAGAAGAAAGCAACAGGTACGTTGTTATCGAGTGCGGCGTTCTGTGCAATGTTGAGCACGAAAGCGGTTTTCCCCATTGATGGGCGAGCAGCGACAATGATGAGATCCGAAGGCTGGAAACCTGCGGTCAACTCATCCAGATCCTTGAACCCGCTGCCAACGCCAGTAACCGATTCGCCGCCTTGCTGGAGCAGCTCGATCCGCTCCATCGTTGGCCACAGCAGCTCCTTGATTCGCGTGAACCCCTCGATGCCACGACTCTGGTTCACCTCGAAGATTTTCTGCTCCGCGGCGTCGAGAAGCTCGGCAGACGTCGCAGCGGATTCGTAGGCGTCGTGAACTATTGTGGTCGATACCTCGATCAATCTTCGCCGAAGTGCTTTCTCTCTGACGATCTTCGCGTGGTATTCGATATTCGCGGAGGTCGGGACTGCATCGACGAGAAATCCGATGTAATCCTTGCCGCCACTCGAATCGAGATCTCCGTTGCGCGAGAGCTCTTCAGAGAGAGTGAGCGGATCGACGACATCGCCCTTCTCGGACAGCGCAACCATCGCGCGGAAGATCCGCCGGTTGCCTTCCCGAAAGAACATTGTGTCGTCTACATACTCGGTGGCTCGGAGAACTGCCTCCGAGTCCATGAGCATCGCTGAGAGAACGGCTTGTTCGGCATCTTCGGAGTACGGCGGGCGCCGGTCCGAAAAAGGGTCACGGGCCGGTGGCGCTATCGAGTATTCTGCGGGCGAGCTGGACATCTTCCCATGTGGGGCGTTTCCACGACGGATTGCGGAGCAACGCGGCGGGGTGATAGGTGACGATGACAGGAATTCCGCGGTACCGATGCACCTGCCCGCGGAGCTTTCCGACGCCGTCTTTTGTGTTGAGGAGAGTTTGCGCCGCGAAGTTCCCAAAAGCAACGATTACTTTCGGCTGGATGAGATCGAGCTCGCGAAGGAGGTACGGCATGCATGCCTCGATCTCGTCTGGCGCCGGATTCCTGTTCCCGGGGGGCCGGTGCTTAACCACGTTCGTAATGAAGACCTCGTCACGCGAGAGATTCACGGCCCCAAGAATGTTGGTCAGGAGCTCGCCGGCAGCTCCGACGAACGGCACGCCTTGTTCATCCTCGCTCGCGCCGGGACCTTCACCGATACAGACGAGACGCGCCGTTGGGCTGCCAGAACCCGGGACGCCGCGCGTCGCGGTCTTGTACAACGGGCAACGCGTGCACGACCGTATCTCGGCCGCGATCGTGTTCAGAGTCTCCGTGGCGGCAACCTCTATTGCAGATTGCGACGAAACTTTAATCGCGCCCACATCTGGACTCGCCTCGGCCACGGCGCCTTCAGCTGCAAGCACTTCTCTCCAACCGCCCTTCGGCGTTGATGAGGGCATAACTGTTCCCTTCCCGATCGCACCGATGGCTTTCAAGACGTCATCGACACTCATAGAATCGAGAACCAGCTCGCCCTCGCCCAGATCGCGGCGTTGCTCCAGGTAAAGCCTGAGTCTGTCCTTAGCGTCCATCGATCAGAGCCTCGATCCGATCGAGAATCACATCTGCAAGCTCGGTTTTTGACATGAGGGCGATGTCCTCGCGTCCGCCGCCGCGGCTGAGAATCGTGACGCGGTTTGTATCACCACCGAAGCCCGCGCCTTTTTCGACGGCGCTGTTCGCAATAATCATGTCGAGCTGTTTACCATCCAGCTTGCTAGAACTGTTCGCCAGCAGGTTTTCTGTTTCGAGGGCGAAACCGACCACGACCGAGCCAGGTTTCCTGTTGGCGATGGTGCTTTTCAGAATGTCGTCGGTCTGCGTGAGCTGTATCGCCCCCGATTCTGAAGATTTGCCTTTCTTCATTTTCTGAGATGCGGGCGATGACGGCCGAAAATCGGCTGGAGCGGCGGCCATGATAAGTACATCCGTCGACGGCAGATTTTGCGCGACTGCGTCGCGCATCTGAGCGACGTCGCCCACCCGCGTCGTAGAAAGCATTCCAGGAATGGGAACGTCAACATGACCCGCGATAAGGGTCACCGCGGCCCCACGTCGCCATGCTGCCAGCGCAATCGCAATTCCCATCTTTCCCGTGCTGTGGTTGGAGATGAACCGCACCGGATCGATCGCCTCACGAGTTGCCCCGGCCGTCACCAGAATCCTGAGTGAAGCAAGCTTTCCCTTGCGCTCGAGACTGCGTGCGATCCGGGCTACAATCGCCTCAGGCTCGGGCATGCGGCCGGGACCTTCCCCTTCTCCGACGGCAAGCGGCCCTTCCTCGGGCTCGACGACGTCATATCCCAACTGTTCCAAATGGGAAACGTTCTGCCGTGTTTGTGCGTTGCTCCACATCCGATCGTTCATCGCGGGCACCAGCAGAACTGGCGACGTGTTAGCGAGAAGTGCAGCCGACAGGAGATCATCCGCCAGCCCGTGGGCGGCACGAGCGAGAAAATCGGCGGTCGCGGGCGCGACGACGAAAAGAGATGCTTCGCGCGCAATTTTTATATGATCGAGCGCGTTTCCAGATCCGAAAATCTCGGAATAAACACGACGTCCGGTTACAGCCTCGAACGTTATCGCGCCCACAAATTCCTGCGCAGCGCGGGTCATCACGACGTCTACTTCAGCGCCCGCCTGTGCCAGAAGACGAGCGACCATGACGGACTTGTAGCTTGCAATTCCCCCTGTAATGCCGAGGAGAATGCGGCGGCCTTCGAAGGGCCGCACGAGGCCTATTCGGTGCGGCGGCGAGGAACGACGCGATACTGAATCTCGCCGTCAGTAAGATCCTCCAGCGCCCGCGTTGTCAGCTTCTTTTCGCCCGGTGCCGAGCGATCGCGCGGAAGCTCATTGAGTACGCGCGCGAACTTGGCCGCGACGAGAACTCCGAGGTACTTGTTGGTCGCATGCTTCGCCACTTCGTTCGGAATGAAAACCTGCATCAGTCCCTGCTCCTGTTTATGTGATCGAGCTCGCGCTGAAGATCGTCCGTGATCTTGTCCACCGTCACACGGAGTCCGGTGAGCCGCGTTCGCCTTTTCGCTTCTGCATCAATAATCCCAGATACGTCATGGACAGCCTGGGCAAGATCTGCGTTCACTACAACATAACGGTACGACCCTATTGCCCGTAGCTCCTCAATCGCGCTTTGAAGCCGTCGGGAGAGGGTTTCCGGCGTCTCGGTGCCTCGCGCAGTCAGGCGGGCAAGCATCACTTCGCCGTCTGGCGGGAGTACGAAAATCAGTACCGAATCCGGATACGCGGCAGCGAATTGCCTCGCGCCCTGAACGTCTATATCCATCGCGACATGGCGGCCCGATGCGAGGATCTGGTCTACTTCGCGTTTGAGCGTACCGTACAATTTCCCGTGCACCTCGGCCGACTCTGCGAACTCCCCACGCTCTCGGGCTGCGGCAAAGTCATCATGGGAGAGGAAGAAATAGTCTTTCCCCTCAATTTCGCCGGCTCTCGCTGACCGCGTCGTGCACGAGACTGAGTAGCCAACGTCCGGCCGGGCTCTCAATAGCTCATGCGTTATCGTCGTTTTCCCGCCCCCTGATGGCGACGAAAGAATCACCGGGAAACCACTCACTCGATGTTCTCGACCTGCTCCCGAATGCGTTCCAGCTCTTCCTTCACGAGCACGACGTCGGCCAGAATCGGGGCG
>JANYKY010000461.1 GCA_025357975.1 Gemmatimonadaceae bacterium | reverse complement strand
CTGCTCGACGACCGGGGCGGTATCGTGATGGGCAATCGTGTTTCAGTGAGCGACTACGCGAACATCTACAGCCACACCCATAGCATCGTTGACCAGCGCGAAGTTACCAACGCGGTGACGAGACTGGATGATGGCGTGCGGATCACGTATCACGCGACTGTTCTCGCAGGCGTGCATGTAAATGAAGAGGGCATGGTCGGTGCGTCGGCCGTGGCCACGAAGGACGTGCGACCGTATCACGTTTACGTTGGCATCCCGGCGAAAAGTGTCCGCGTCAAGCCGAATGCTCCGGCGGCTCCGAACAATGTCACTACCGTTAAGCCTCGATCTCGGACCGAGGACTGACTGCTCTCGTTGGTCGGTCGCTGGGGTGTCTCTGGAAGCAACTCATGCTCGCAGTCTACGGAGCCCGCTGAACGGCTCGCTTTCTTCCAGACAGCTCGTGTTCAGAACGCGCGGTCTCCTCGCTGCTCCGCAGGCTTGCTCAGGAGACACTGACCACTCCTCCTCCCTGCAGCTTTTCATTACGGTTCTGCTTCCAACTCAATCACCGTCGATCGGGCGAAGATGCTCGGTGGCCCCGTACTAATAATGAGCGGTCACACCTCGCGCGACGCCGCGTTGTGGCGCGCATTCAGGTGTCGACGCGGCTTCCCCGCTACTCCGGTTCGGTATGAGATATCTGGGCGGTAAAAGGCGCCCGCAGGGAGGGAGTTGGGGTGTCTCTGGAAGCAACGTGCGCAGCAGCGAGGAGACCGCGCGCTTTGAACACGAGCTTTCTGGAAGAAAGCGAGCTGTTCAGCGGGCTCCGGAGACTGCGAGCACGAGTTGCTTCCAGAGACATCCCAGCGACCGACCTTCGAGAGGTTCTTGCCCCGAAAAAGCGCCCTCAAAGAAACTGAGGGGCGCCCAAAATCAGTCCATCACGAACTCGCGCCGAAACGCGACGTCAAAAGAGAAAGTCTTGCGCTTGGTTTTGGCTTCCATTACCCCCGCAATTCGCTCGAGTCGCGCCGGAATGCCCATGATCTTTTCCTGCGCTTTGCGCCCAACGTCGTTGAGGCCGTCCAGTTGTTCGATCGCCCAGAACCTGATCTGCTCTTCAACAATTTTCATATAGTCTCTCGGGCCGTAAATGCCGGCGCGCCGCACCACGTCCGCCAGCTCGCGGAAATGCGGCATGTTCACTCCGGGCATCTCGATTGCCGGCATTACCTTCGCCGCCGACTCCAGCGCCTGGTTCGGATCGCGGGCCAACACTTCCTTGAACACAGTTCTGTAAAAGGTGTAGTGACGCGCCTCCTCCTTCGCCACGTTGGCCAGCACCGTTCCGATCAACGGCTCGAATTCAGACGCCTGCTTACCGGTGTTGGCGTGCGAAATCTGGGTTGCACGCTCCTGCAGCGATGTATAAACAAATACCCGGTACGGGTCACGATCCCAGTCCGGCGCAAATCCGGCGCGCAGATAATCGAACTGCATCTTCTCGACTACAACGCGATCGAACACCTGGGCGTCGCGCGTATAATCATGAAGAATCAAGCCGTGCCTGTCTTCCTCAGCCGTCCACAGGTTGGTCCAGTGCTGCCAATGGCTCTCGTTGCCCAGATACACCGCGAGGATTCGATGGAAGTGCGGAAGCCCTTCTTCGGTCAACAGGTTCAGGGCAAGCGCGACCCGCGCAGGAGCGCTGATCCCCTCGGCACGCCTTCTCAGCTCACGGATGTGGTGATCGGGGTCGGTGTCGGGTGCGGCATCGAGAATTTCTGATGGGAACCAGAGGACTCGCTTCGCTTCGTGCTGAACCATCAGCTCCTGCACGATCCCTTCGAGATCTGCAAGAACTTCGATTTTGGAGAGCATTTCAGCGTCCGCAGTATTCAATGTCACGTGGGTTGGGGGCTTGAGTTCTGGCGCTATTCGCCAAGGCCGTCCGTAAACTGAACGGCCTTCAGTAACTTATCTCGCAGCGGTCAAAATGCATGAAACACGCCGTGGTCACCACCCGGATTCCCCTATTTCAGACCCCGGCCCGCCGCCCGGGCCGACAGGGCCGTAAGATATTTGTCGATAGTCGCATCGTGTCCTATGATGAACTTCGACACAAAGCGAAAGATCGGATTGTAAACCTCACCGTGCTCCGTAATCGTTATACGACTACCGCCGCGATCCGGATCGATTCGGTAATCCCAACCGCCGCCGAACGGAATTCCCTTGTCGGTGATCGACGTCACGAAATGGGATGGAGCCTCTGCCGTAGTCGCCACTAATGACAGCTTATTCCCTTCGGGAACATCCCAGCCAGCGATGCAACGGTAAGCACCAGCCACCTCATCGGGCCTCTCGCGTTAAACGATCGGTGCGCACTCAGCCGCCAGCTCCATCGCGTCGCCGAGGGTCTTTTCAATTTGCCGGCGATGCCGCTCTTCGTGCTGCGCGACAAACAAGGCCCACTGATACAGATCGAGATCACCCATCGCCTGATGCGTGCGCTTTACCTGTGCGAGGTCGAGCGCATCCCCATCGATCAGTGCGTCCTTGAGCCGAGCTCGCGACGAGGCGAGTGCAGCGAGTGAATCGGCGATCGGTCTCGCATCCGGCGCCACAGTTGACGGCGCTTCGAGTTTGAATTTCGCATCCGTCACACCGAATTTGTCGAGGCTGGACATGAAAGACGCGTCGGAGGTCGCCGGCCCGATGCCATTCGCCTTCGCCCACGCTACTGACTTGGAAACCAGTGCAGCAACCCGATCCTCCACGATTGCAAGGTGGGCCACATTCTCCTCGGCCGACCACGTATCCGCGCGAACCTTCATCGCGGCAACCACAGGTGTGAGCGGAGTTACGGTATTCAGGAGTCGGTCACGCGTTACATCGAGGTACGAAACGAGCTGAGCCACCCGTGGTTGCATTTTCTCTTATCCCTGCTCGATGATTGCCAGAATCTCCGACACGATTGTCGCACCGTGGTCCCGAGCATACCAGGTGCGGATATGACGATACCGATCCGGCTTTGGAAGCGCGAGCCCCTCGGTCAAGACCCATTTCTGCAGCTCCCGAGGCCGCGGGCCCCACCATCCGATTTCTCTAAACTGCTCGTCGTAGACGATTACAACAGGGATCGACTTCGAGCTTCCGGTAAGGTGGGCGTTCATCAGGTCGGGATTGTCGTCTCGGCCAAGAATGCGAAGCTCGATCCCAGGGTGGGCGTCTGCCAGACGGGCCACATACGGAAGAATATTCACCGAGTCGCCGCACCAATCCTCGTTTAAAACCAGCAGATGCCAGCGGCCCCTGAGGTTTCGGAGTCGTCCCGCAATCTCTGGAGATATTGCCGCTCTCCCATAAAGAGCATTCCACAGAACAGAGTTTTCCTTTGGCCGTGCCAGCAATCCTTCAAACGATGATCCCTGTGCGAACCGCTCGGCCAGCGTTGGGGCCGCTGCCTCATCCACGGCGCATGTCCACGTGCCAGATGTCGTCCTCGACATACGGGTCTGTGACTCGCTGAAATCCAAAACCCTCATAAAACCGCTCGAGGTACATCTGCGCGGCAATACGAATCTCAGGTCCCCAGCCATTTTCTCCGATCAGGCGAATTGCCTCGGTCATCAACGCCTGCCCCACGCCCGTGCCGCGCACATCACTGTGAGTTACAACGCGTCCGATACACGCTTCAGCGTATTTGACACGCGGCGGGAAAAGACGACAGTAGGCAACGAGACGCTGCCAGCCATCTCCCTTTTTCCAGCCGAACACGTGACTCGCGTTCGCATCCAGCCCGTCAGCATCCATATAGATACAGTTCTGTTCGACGACGAATACACGCTGCCGAAGTACCATCGAAGCATATAAATCCTCAGGCTTGAGCTCTGCGAATGGAATGCAGACCCAGGCGATGGCGGCAATAGCCGGTGCTGATGGTTGAGTCATATGCATGAAAAGTTAGCGCCTTCGTCAATATCGGCCTCACAGGGAAGGCCTTACGGGCGTGACGCTTACGGAGAATATTCAGCGCAAGCGTTCCGGCACATTCAGACGGTGCACCATCGATGACACAACTTCGAGCTCTGAATCCATTCCGGGCAGTGACCCCTGACGGCCAACTTCCTCTCGTCGGTCGCGAGGACGAGATGACGCTCATCGCATCCTTGCTTCGTGACGCGCGCCGCGGTCTCGGAAAGACCCTCATCGTCTCGGGAGACGGGGGCGTAGGAAAGACGAGGATCCTCACCGAAGCGGGCTCCCGCGCGCGCCTCGAGGGCTGGAATGTCGTGATCGGGCGCGCGTACTCGGTCGAAACCGGAATTCCATACGCGCTGTTCGCCGACGCACTTCTGCCATCGATCCAAGGCATCGAACCGGCAACTCTCGCGGTGCTTACCCGAGGCGGCGCGGCCGAGCTTGCGTATCTGTTCCCTGCGCTGGGATCATCACGCGACCGAGAGCGCACAGGTGCGGGTATGGATGCGGCGGACTTCAAGGCCCGGTTGCTGTGGAACTTCACGCAGTTTCTCGGACGCCTGGCCGCAAAGCAGCCGCTGCTGCTCATTCTCGAGAACCTGCAGTGGGCAGACGCATCCTCGCTCGAGCTGCTTCACTTCGTTGCCCGACAAATTCCCAGCCAGCCGATTGCCCTTCTCGTGTCGTACAATGACGCGGACGGTGAATCGAACGAGATGATGCACCGGACAGAGCAATCTCTCGTCAAGCTCAGGGTTGCGTCGCACATGCGAATCGGACCGCTGCCGCATGCCCACGTTGCTGCGATAGTTGACCGGATGTTCAATGTCGATTCGAGGAGCATTCCGCAATTCACTTCTCTTTTGTATCGGTCGACACAGGGAAATGCCTTCTTTGTCGAGGAAACGCTGAAGTGGCTCGTTGAATCGAGAGTGCTTCGCCAGGAGGATGGTCGCTGGATCGGCTGGGAAGTAGAGTCGCTTCAACTTCCGCCGACCGTTCGCGAGGCCGTCGAATCCCGAATGGACAGGCTCTCCCCAGCCGCGCGTGAGCTTGCAAGTCTTAGCGCGGTGGTTGGCACGCATCTGACCCTGGATCAGATCGGCGCGCTGCTGCCGTTGGGTGAGGGCGCGCTCGCGGACGCGCTCGACGAGCTGTGTGCTCAGCACGTATTCGTCGAGTCCAGTTCCGCGAACACACCAGGATACGACTTTGCGCACCCGATCCTTCAGCAGGTTGCGTATTCATCGCTCGGAGCTGCGCGCGCCAGAATACTTCACGCGAATGTCGCTGAGGCGCTCGAATCGCTTTACGGCAAGCAGGCAATGAATCACGCGGGTGAGCTTGCATTTCACTTCACCAAGTCCGGCACATTCGCGCCCAAGGCAATCACGTATCTGAGCGAAGCTGGACGCACCGCGCTGAACACGTACGCAAACCGAGAAGCCGCGAAGTATTTGACGTCCGCACTGCTAGAGCTCGAAAATACGGACGAGACGCTGGCATACCGCGAGGAGTTGATCGTGAATCTCGCGCGGGCGCGTCAGCGGCTCGGAGAATACGACGAGGCGCTGCTGCTCTGGGCGCGTGCACGCGAAAGTACACGAGTACGCGGTGACTGGAGCATGCTCGCGATGATCGAGCATCGCATGGGCCTCGCGTCATTCTGGAGCGGCCGCCCGGACGACGCATTGCGGCACTACGCTGCTGGCCTCGAAGCGGCCGAAGCCGCGAATGATCTATCATCGGTCCCGCGGCTTCGCCTGGCATTGGGAAGCTGTCTTCAGGAGATGGGCCGTCTCGACGCGGCGAAGGCCGAAGTCAAAAAATCGCTCCAGGTAGCGGAGCAACTCGGCGACAATGCTCTTCTCGCACGCGCGCACCGCGCGCTCCTTCTTCTCTATGCGTGGACGGGGCCGGTCGACGTATCCCGCGATCACGGTGAGAAAGCAATTGCGTTCGCTGAGGCATCCGGCGAAGCAATGCTCGAATGGACGGCGCACTGGGGGATGGGACTCCTCGCAGGTCTAACGGCGGACGGGCCTCAGGTTTTACATCACATCGCCGAATGCCAGCGGCTCGAAGAAAAGCTCAGATCGCCGCTGCTTCCGCTCATGACCGCAGAGCTCTCGATTCAGTACGCGTCCGGAATCGGCGATTGGGACTCTGGACTTGCAACGGGCGAGCGGACCATCGCTCTGGCCCGAGCGCTTCGCCAGCGAGCACTTCTTCCTCGGCTACTGGTATGGACGGGGCTCATCTATCTATGGCGAGGCGACCTGGCTCACGCCCGAGCCTACTTCGACGAAGCGTGGCAGCTTTCGGGAGCGCGGAGCGCGACTGAAGATCGACTCGATGTTACGAGCGTGGTGCCGGCGCACATGGGACTAGCCGCTTATTACCTCGAGACGGACAACAGCGCCGAGGCAATTCGAATCGGCGAAGCCGGTCTTGCTCTCGCCGACAAACTCGGCTACATCGCCTGGTCGCTCCAGTGGATTCTGCCGGTGATCGGTGAGGCAGCTCTCTGGATAGAGGATTTCGAGCGCGCGGAACGTCATTCGGCGCGAATGCGCCGCGATGCAGAAAGACTCGGACACCGCCTTGGCTTCGCTATGGCAGACGCGTGCGATGGAATGCTGCTTCTCTTCCGCGACCAGAATTGGAACGGCGCAATTCCTTTGCTCGAAAGAGCGATTGCAGAGCTCGACAAATTGCCCATGCCGGACGTAGCCGCGAGGGTGCGGCGAGTCCTCGGAGGAGCCCTCCGAGATAGTGGCCACCGGGAAAGTGCTACGCGCGTGCTCCGCGCGGCTCACGACACTTTCGCACGCCTCGGCGCGGCTGGAGAGCTCGATGCAGTGCGTGAGCAACTTCGAGCGCTCGGTGCACGGCCGCCAAGTCGCACCGTGTCAACCGGAATGGCAGGCCTCACTGGAAGGGAGACAGAGATCGCACGCATGGTCGCGCGGCGCAAATCGAACAAGGAAATCGGGACAGCGCTCGACATTTCGGCGCGCACAGTCAGCACACATCTGTCGAATATTTTCGGCAAGGTGGGAGTCGCCTCGCGAGGCGAACTCGCGGATTTCATTCGAGCGAATTCGCCCGAGGGCACCTGACTGGCGTGCGGCGTTCGCTTACTCAGGCGCTTTTCCTGAGTCCGTAGGCCGCCGATAAAGCCTCGCATATCTCGCGATCTGCAATCGCGTATCGCCCGACGGCGCTCGAGACTTTTTGAGCATTGATTTTTCTTTCTTCCATGAGCCATTCACCGATCCACCTGAGGTGCCAGCGTTCGTCCGCGAGCACTCGTCTGAGAGTCGCTACGACAATCGGGTGAACATCGGGTTCATTCAAATGCAGCTGTAAGCATTCACAAATGCGATGCTCGAAGACCGAAGTGAGCGCGATTACTTCGAGAAGCGAAATGGGGGTGCCAACTATTTCGACGCAACGACTGTGGTAAGTGTCGGTCACTGCTTTTGTGCAGCCACTCAGGCGGGCGATCGTCTCAGTCCACCACAGAGAGTGCAGCATTTCTTCTGCGCTGTGACGCGTGAGCCTTGCAATCAGCTCTGGCTCACATGACCGGCGAGCCATCTGGCCGAGAATAAGTCCTCCGTGAAGCGCGGAGGCTCGATAGAAATTCAGCAACGACACCTCTGCGTCGCTGACTACACAGGCGGGCGCCCGATCGCGAGCTTTTACCGGAAGGTTCAATGCGTCGTTTGACATCCTGGATCCTTGTTGTGACTCGACAATGATCACCCATGGCCTACGCATGACGTATCCGCGGAATTACGTAGGCGGGTGAGCGAATTACGTAGGGCCGGTGGCCGCGGAGGCCGACCACGCCAGCCGTAGCTCCGGTGGCCCGCCGAATGCTCCACTGGTTTTAACACCGGAGGCAAAAGGAAGATGGCGCCGACGCATATTTCAACGCGTAGCAGAATGCATTGATCACGCGTAACGCCGAGATGTATTACCGGACCATGGTGCGCGGCGGTCCAGCATCCTGGAACGTCCGCGACGATCACATGGTCGAGACGCTGGATCGCCTGATGGCGCATCACGGTCCTAATGCCAAGGCTGTTGTCTGGGCTCACAACACTCACGTCGGCGACGCGCGCTTCACCGATATGGCTCGGTCGGGAATGGTGAACCTTGGACAGTTGGTGAGACAGGACCATGAGCGCGACGGTGCATTTCTCGTCGGTTTTGGAACCTCGCGCGGAACTGTCATTGCCGGCCGCGAGTGGGACTCCCCCATGGAACGCATGCATGTTCCTGACGCGAGAGAGACTAGCTACGAAGCGGCTATGGAGCAGTCAGGAGTTGGAGATTCGATTTTTATTTTCGACCGCGAGAACAAATCGGCCCATGAGCGATTAACTGGAGCGCGCGGTCATCGTGCGATCGGTGTCGTCTATAATCCGCGAACCGAGGACTGGGGCAATTATGTGCCCACCATATTGTCCGAGCGGTACGACGCTTTCGTGTACGTTGAGGAAACGAGGGCGGTAGATCCGTTACACATGGCGGTGCTCGTCGACGGGGAGCCACCAGAGACTTATCCGAGCGGAGAGTAAAACCGAGCTGCGTCCTGGCTCTACCTATCAGTCAATGCTGCGTCGTCGGCTTTGACTATTTTGCTCGAGACGCTCGGGCCTGCCGCACCATCTCTTTCACATCCGCGAAAAGCGCAGGCGCGTTGTAAGGGATCCCATCCTTGATCGTCCACTGTACTCCTCCCCCATGCACTTCCTTGCCGTTCACAATGTGATCGACCCCGATGGGATACAGCACCTTGAGGTCTTCGAGCGGGTTTCCATCGACGACGATCAAGTCCGCGAGGTAGCCGACCTTAACCCGGCCAAGGTCTGACTCTCTTCCAAGGATTTTGGCGTTGTTGCTCGTCGCGT